>JACRAV010000163.1 GCA_016213305.1 Candidatus Zixiibacteriota bacterium
CATACAATTATCTGCTGTACACCCACGATGGATCGCGGGGCCTGCACAACCCGCAGTTGATCCGCAAACTGCTTGGCGAATCTTTTGGCAAGAAAGACTCGGTGCCGCCGGTGGCCAACTTCTCGGCCAACCCGGACACCGGCTGTGCGCCGCTGACCGTGCAGTTCACAGACCAATCGAAATTCAAGGTTGATTCGGTGAAATGGAGCTTTGGCGATACCATCTTCGTGGACACGACCCGCAATCCGCTACACACCTATGACACGGGTGGAAGCTACTCGGTGAAATTGAAAGTCTTCGGACCAGGCGGGATCGACTCATTGGTAAGGAGCAACTATATCCTCGCCCGATCACAGGTGTCGGCAAAGATCGGATATGCGGCCATGGATACGCTCCCCGACACCATCGGCACCTGCCTGAATTCGCCCGTGGTCTTTTTGGATTCGTCCACCGGCGGCGTGACCTCGCGCACCTGGACATTTGCAGACAGCAACCTGACCGATACGGCAAAGAATGTGACCCGCCGCTGGACCCTTCCCGGAACGTATGACGTCCCGGTCAAGCTGGTGGTGTCAAACGACTGCACGCCGCTGGGCGACTCGCTCTCTAAAACGGTAACCGTCCGGGTCGATTCGACGCTGGCAGTTGACTTTACCCCGCCGAGCGACACCAGTGTGGCCGTCGGAGACACCGTTACTTTCACGAACCTAACTCCGTGGGGCCGCACGTTCGAGTGGGTCTTCTCCGACCAACCCAGCATAAAACAGACCGGCCCGGTCGTGAAGCGGGCATTTACACAGGGTGTGTGGCAGGTGACGCTGACCGTGACCAATAGTTGCGGTAACGCGTCGGCGGTTCACAGCATCAAGGTTGGACAGTGATGGGCACAACGGGCGACACTCAATAGACTTCCCCTCGCCCAGACATGTTGACGCCGGGTAAGCTTCCGCTTCCCGGCGTTCTGAATTCAAGTTGATCTGAAGTGATTATTTAAGCTCCGCCCTGAACTTCTTCGTCAATGCCGGGACGACTTCAAACAGGTCCCCGACAATCCCGTAGGTGGCGACGTTGAAAATCGGCGCGTCCTTGTCCTTGTTCACGGCGACAATCGTCTGCGAGGTCTGCATCCCGACCAGATGCTGAATAGCCCCGGAAATACCGACCGCGACATACAGCTTGGGATTGACGGTCCGGCCGGTCTGTCCCACCTGATGCAGGTAGGGCATCCAGCCGGCATCGACCACCGCGCGCGAGGCCCCCAACGCCCCATGCAGGGCGTCGGCCAGCTCCGCAACCAGCGGCACATTTTCCGGTCCCTTGATTCCCCGGCCGGCGGTCACGATGATGTCCGCCTCAGCCAGATTGGTCGATCCCCCCGATTCCGCTTTGGATTCGACCACGGTCATGCGCGACACGAAACAGGATGGATCAACTGTTTCAGCCACGACCGTGCCGGTGCCGGATTTTGACTCCGCGAATATTTTCGGTCGAACCGAAATGAAAAACGGGCCGCCCGTGCCGTTGGATGACAGTCTGGATATCACCGAGCCGCCGTAGTTGGGGCGGGTTACAACCAACGCCTCCCCCTCCATCGCAATAGCGGTGATGTCGGAAGCCATCGAACCGCCGTGCATCGCCGCCAGACGTCCCAGCAGGGCCTTGCCGTAAAATGTGGCGGGGATCATGACCGCGGCCGGCTGATGTTTGGCGATCAGCTGGGCAAGCACCTTGGCGTAAACTTCTTCATTTATGAATTGCAGGGCCGGATGAGAAACGGCCAGAACCGTGCCCCCGCCGCGTCCGGCCAGTTCGTTGGCCGCCGGCTGAGCGTCGGAAGCCAGAACTGCGGTGATTAGTTCCGCCCCCACCGAGCGGGCCGCGGTGAGAATCTCAAATGAGGCCGAGCCGGGTTTGCCGTTCTTGTGAAGCGCTATTGCCAGTATTTTCATCGTTGTAACTCCAGCGTTTTTGTTGAGACGCGAATATATGGACTCCCCCGTCAACGGGCAATCAAATTCCGGCCGATGGTCGCGCGGCCGCCGCCGTCAGGGGGGTCGGCGACGGCTCCAGCCCCAGATGGTCGC
>JACRAV010000182.1 GCA_016213305.1 Candidatus Zixiibacteriota bacterium
CAGTGGATCCGCCACCGGACGGCCAATGTGAACGAATACTCCGGCCGGTATTCGGTGATGAAGGAGGAGTTCTACGTACCCCAGCCGAAGGATATCCGCCTGCAATCGTCGAACAACCGCCAGGGGCGTTCCGAGGCCGAGGCGCCGCCGGAGATCAGACAGAAATTTCTGGACTATTTGAACCGAAGTCAGACCGAGGCGTATGCGGCGTACAACGAGTTTCTTGAGGCCGATATCGCCCGCGAACTGGCCCGGATCAATTTGCCGTTGTCGATGTACACCGAGTGGTACTGGAAAATCGATCTGCATAATCTGTTTCATTTCCTGCAGTTACGTCTCGACGAACATGCCCAGGAAGAGATTCGGGTGTATGCCGAGGTGATGGCCGGGATGGTTCGCACAGTTTGTCCGGTGGCGTATGAGGCATTCGCCGACTACCGGCTCAATTCGGTGTTATTTTCGCGCCCTGAACTTGCTGTCCTGCAAGAGAATCTGTCGCACATGACGCTCACGGTCGAGCAGTTGACCGCCCGTGGCCTGTCCAAACGGGAAGCGGTCGAGTTCATCGAAAAGCTCGACAAGACCAAGCGTCCGACTGACTGAAGTATTCCACCGCCGCTGACACGGCGGAATCACCAGTTGCCGTCACAAGAAAGTCGCTCTCTCCGAGGGTGTTGGGGCAGAATTTCCTTGACGCAATCGGCTCCAAATGATATCGTAGGAATGTCGGAACCGACCCGGAAGGGTGTGGCGCTTTTGGTCGAGTGGCCTTCGAAAGACGGGTCCGGCAGTTCTCGAGCACACGATAGTACATAGGTAGCCGCAAGGAGAGTGCATGGTCACTTGCTCAATTCCTCAGTTGGATCAATCTCAGCCATCGACCGGACATGCCTGTTTTTGTGCCGGGCGGCCTGAGTTATCGCCTGTCGGTTACCATAGTTTTGCCGGGAAAATCGGGACGGGACACGACGATTCTCAGGGGGATGCCGCGGACGCCTTTTGGGCGGCCGCTTCTATCGCCTGACGGCTGGAGCGTACAGCTCCACCGGAAGATGGTGTTGTGGAGTACGTCGACTGCTTCTCACTGCCTCTTCGGAAAAAGCCCTCCGGACGCGGAGGGCTTTTTCGTTGAAGCGGGGCATAAGGAGATTGACAGAAATCGGACAGCTTTGTATATTATTGTGAAACGCATCGCGGGGTCCCCGTGAATTGTAGAATGATCGTCCCTATCATTTGCTGTAGCCTAATCCTCATGTCGGATACTGGGGCGAGTCCTGTTGGGAACCGGACTTCCGCCAACCCTAACCAATCCGAGCCCGGCGCCAAGGTAACGCCGAATGGTCAAGAACTGACACAACCAACTTTCCGCATTGCAGTGACCCGCGAAATGATCTGGGGCCAGACAGCCGACGTGCCTGTCTTTCTGGACAGCGCCAATGCCATGATGGACGGTTTCGACTTACTGATTGCGTACGACCGAAGTGCACTCCGGTTGAAAGACGTCATGCCCGGCCCTGACTTGTTCGATACTACCCGGTGCGGCTGGGAGTATTTTTCGTATCGTCCGGATACTACGTCATATCCCGATTCGCTACATCCTCTTGGGTTGGTACGAATTTCGGCAATCGCGGATACCCGCAATGGTGGAAGTCATTCAAAGTGCGAGGTGCCTCGCTCCTTGCCGATGACCATCGCCACGCTACAATTGGTCGTAACAAACGACCGCAATATCGAGTGCTGGTTCTTTCCCGTCAACTTTGTCTGGTCTTCATGCTTCGATAACACAATATCCCAAAAATCCCCTCGCAGAACGCTTGTTTCGACGCGAGTTTTGGATACCGCAGGTGCGGTTATTGAAGCGAGCACGGGCCTTCCATCTTTCAGCGGCGCACCTGATTTCTGTCTTGGTCAGCATCTCAACCGAAATCTCGTATCACGAAGCATCACTTTCCAGAACGGGGGTGTGCCGATCATCTGCCGCAATATAGATTCGAGAGGCGATATCAACCTGAATGGCGTGGGCTTCGAGATGGCCGACTATGTCATGTATCGCGACTACTTTTTGGAGGGTTTGACTGCCTTTGGAACACATCCCGCCGGAAGCATGGCCGTTTCGGACGTCAACAATGACGGGATCACGTTGACCATTAGCGACTTGATGCAACTGTACCGCATTGTGACTGGCCTCGACGCCCCGCCGCGACCGCCGGTGAAGCATTCTCCAAACCCGACACACATTATGTATGATCACACAACAGGAAGAGCTATTGTGTCGACTCCTGACACCCTTGGTGCGGTGCGGTTGGTCTTCAATGGGATGCCGCCGGATACCGTTATCGGACCGGTTGAAATACTCGATTGGAAGGCATTGGACGGACAAATTAGAGTCTTGTTGGCGCCGACCCCCGCAAGCGGCCTCTATCCGATGGCCGGCGGAGTGGTAGTTCAGATTCAACCACCGCCATCGTCTCTCCAGACAGCAGAGGTGTCAACCATCAACGCCGGAACGGTGAACGCGGTCATAGACGCACCGACATCGGCAGATGGTCAGGACATTGCCATGCCCCTGGATTTCACCCTGCATCAGAATTACCCGAACCCGTTCAATCTGTCCACCACCCTCGGCTTCGAGCTACCGGCGCCGGGCAAGGTGCGATTGGAGATTCTCAATGCGCTTGGCCAGATTGTGCGTGCGGTGGAAGGAACCTACCCGGCCGGGTATCATACGCTGGTATGGGACGGCTCGGGAGACGATGGCCGCACCGTGTCGAGCGGTATCTATTACGCCCGACTCACGGCCGGGCAATCGAGCGCGGTAAAAAAGATGGTCTTGTTAAAATAGGGCGCCCCGGCCCGGCTTTACCGCTGTAAGTCCACCACGGTTGCCCCCCAGTCGCCGCCCGAACCTTCTTCGTGACGGAACGACGCCACATGCGGGTGTTTCGACAAGATCGACCGCACAATCTCCCGCTGAACCCCAATCCCTTTGCCGTGTACGATCCTGACGGCCATAATGCCGCGAGCCAAACATTCTTCGATATATGCCTCGACCACGGCCGCCACCTCGGTTGGCTGGAACTGGTGAAGATCGAGGGTGCCGTCAATCGGGTAATCGATCGGGTCGTCGGAGTGCATGAGTGAAAGGTAGCGATTGGAGAGTGGCGATTCAACCAGACTTCGTACCCCACCGCTTTACCGGCGGGGTTGATTCTCCCCGGCCGACGTTGTATGTTCTCACTATGAAATTCATGCCCATAAGAAGGATTCAGTCATGACCACTACCCGGACCACCATACCACCCGCCCCGACCTGGGACCTCGATGCCATTTTCCCCGGCGGAAGTCGGTCGGAGCAATTCAAACAGTTCCGCGCTCAGCTTCGCACTGATCTGGAAAAGGCGGCCAAAGCAATCGGGACTATTCCCGCCCAGCTTGACGCCCGGTCCCAGCCGGAGTGGCAGAAGTTTGTCCTTACCCTTCAGGATTTGCTGGAACGGATAGCGGTGGTGAAGGGGTTTTCGGGATGTCTGGCGGCGGCCGATGTCAACGACAGCATGGCGCAGGTCATACTGGGCGAAGGCGACCTGTATGTGTCCGAATGGGAAAAGCTGAAGGCGGCGTTCGAGCCGATGACGCTCAAGCAGTCGGATGCGGCGTGGGAACAACTGGTCGGCTCGTCGGAACTGGCTGAAATTCGGTTCTTTCTGGATGAACTGCGATTCAACGCCAAAGCCAAGATGACTCCCGAACTGGAAACGCTTGGTCTGGACCTTGCGGTCGATGGGTACCATGCATGGAGCCGGCTTTATGACAAAATGGCGGGAGACCTGCGGGTGGAGTTCAGCGATAACGGCGCCACCAGCACGCTGTCGCTCGGCCAGCTGGCGACGAAGATGGCGGACCGAAACCGGGCGGTGCGTCAGCAGGCATTCGAGAAAATGACCGAGGCCTGGACTTCGCGCGAGGAACTGGCCGCCAAAACGCTCAATTCGCTGGCCGGATTCCGGCTCGCCCTATACCGCCAGCGCAAATGGGAATCTCCCCTGTACGAACCGCTGGTGATGGCCCGGCTGAGGGAAGATTCGCTTGAGGCGATGTGGAGCGTGGTGGAACGGGGGGTCAAGCGGCTCGCCCCCTATATCGACGCCAAGAAGAAACTTCTGGGGATCGACAAGTTCCGGTGGTACGATGAGTTCGCCCCTTGCGGATCGGTCAACAAGACCTATACGTACGATGAAGCGGTGGCGTTTGTGGTCAGCAAGACCGGCTCGTTTTCGTCCGATCTGGCCGATTTCTGCAAGATGGCCGTGGCCAAACGGTGGGTGGAAGCCGAAGACCGCCCCGGCAAAGCAGGCGGGGCATTTTGCAGTGATATGGGACCGTTCAAACAGACCCGCGTCTTTATGACCTTCGCCGGTTCGTACGATAACCTGTCCACGCTGGCCCACGAGCTGGGCCACGCCTACCACGGCTGGGTACTCAACGACAAACCGTTCTTTGCCGGATGGTATCCGATGACCCTGGCCGAAACCGCGTCGATCTTCACCGAATCGATGGGGACCGACGCCGCCCTCGCCGCGTGCGAGAGCGAGGACGAGCGTCTGATGCTGTTGGATCAGAAACTTCAGAGCGCCTATGTGCTGTTCTGCGATCTCCATGCCCGGTTCATTTTCGAAAAAGCGTTTTATGCCGAGCGGCGCAAAGGAATTGTCGAATCCTCGCGCCTGAGAGAACTGATGATCGACGCCCAGCGCCGGGCGTTCGGCGGACTGCTCGACGAGAGCGGGTACCACCCGCTGTTCTGGTGTTCCAAGTTGCATTTCTATGCCACCGACTCGCCGTTCTACAATTTCCCCTATACTTTCGGTTTCCTGTTCGCGCAAGGAGTGTATGCCCGCGCCAAGCAGGAAGGGCCGGCCTTTGCCAAGAAGTACCGGGCACTTCTGACGGACACCGGCAGTATGACCAGCGAGGAAGTCGCGCGCAAACATCTGGGGGTGGACCTGACCAAAGAGGATTTCTGGCAGAGCGCAGTTGATCTGGCGCTGGCGGATGTGGGGCAGTTTGTAAAGCTGGCGGGGTAATGTCTTCTTCTCTCCGTGATGTGGCTTTGTTTCACATCGGCTTTTTATTTTATGACGGTCCCTGCAAGTTGTAGGGCCACAGCAGGGGTTGGCTTTGTTTTACACGGATACCGTTGCCCACCCGTTGGGTGGGGTACAATATTTGTTTCCCTGATACGAGCATGGGCGGTTCTCCGATGGTACTTCATACCTTTTGGGTCGGGCTAGGAATTAACGAGGAAGGGGTGGGGATTTTGGAGGGGTACCAGTTAATCAAATGTGATTGACGCCCTTAGCTTGGTGAAGCTTATTGGTTTAGAGATGGCTTGAGGAAGATCGAGGGGTGGAACGCTTTGGCAATTCACCCAATTGGTAGTCTCCAGCTTATTCAGAAGGAGTAGCAATGAACACAGTCGGCGATACACACAACCGCAAAACGGATGGCGGCACCGTGGTACTTGAGTGGACTTACCTGCCCCGGGATTAC
>JACRAV010000160.1 GCA_016213305.1 Candidatus Zixiibacteriota bacterium
GTTCAAGTCTTCCTCATTACGAACGACATGGTCCCAATATCGGCTCTGCCAGAGAGTTCCGCGGTAGAGTGAATGTCGCGCCCGATAATGATAAGAAAAAATGAGCTTGAGTTTCTTCATCACCGCCGGCACATCAAACCCCACGGAGAGGATGATCGCGTGGAAATGGTCAGGCAAGATGACCCAGGCCGGTAGGTGTTCCTGCGCCCCGCCCAAAATCTGACCAAACGCTTTGACCAGCAGGTCCTCGTTTCCCAATAGAATGGGGTGTCGATTGACCGTCACCGAGGTGACGAATACGGTTTGGCTGGGAGCGAAATATCTTAGGAGCTTGGACATACTTCGGCAGGCATCCCAAAGAAAAATGGCAGAACCACTTCGCTTCGCTACGGGTTCTGCCCTACAAGAACCTATGCCTTCGAATTATTCCCCGACAACCCGACCTTATACAGCACGAACATTAAAATTACAAACGGTATCGCCGCGAACCAGTCGGTTTGAGAGAGGAATCCGAGATATCCTGAGAAATCGATCGCCTTGTCCCATTCGGCGCCGGCCATTCCGGCCACAATCACTCCCATGATCGCGCCGCCCGCGATGAATCCCGACGACAGCAGAACCCCCGGCGAGAACTCCGCCTCGGTTGCCGTTCCCTTGCGCTTCTTATCGACAAAGGCGCGGATCATCCCGCCCGCCATGATCGGCGCCGAGCTGGAAAGCGGCAAATACAGTCCGACCGCAAACGGCAATGATGACACCCCCACCAGCTCCATCACGAGCGCCAGGAAAATGCCGATCAGCACCAGACCCCACGGAAGTTTCTGCGTGAGAATGCCGTCGATTATGAGCGAGAACAGGCGAGCTTTGGGTGAATCAAGCTTGGTCACCGGCTTGCCGTCAACTTCCGATACCGTGCCGGCGATGCCCGGATCGACCAGATACGCAATCTGATTCGAGTCGTTCACCAGATACTTGCCGATCAGCACCGTCCCGACCGGCTCGGACACATAATGCACTTTGTAGGTCTTGCCGTCCGGGCCGATCTGAGTCGGCGGATTGGGCGACATGGTCGCGATATATGCGGGATGACTCGCCGGCACGACGGTCGTATATGCTTTGTTGAGTCCGATAACAATCAGCCCGATCACCAGCGCGCTGGTGATCACGCCCACCATAATGCTCAACTGCTGATACTTGGGTGTCGCCCCCACCAGATACCCGGTTTTGAGGTCCTGGCTGATGGTCCCGCCGTTGGAGGCGGCGATACAGACAATCGCCGCGGTGCAGAGCGCCATCGCCCGGTACGAGACGCCGGTCCATCCGGCCGCCAGAAACAAAAGACAAGTGATGAGTAGCGTGGCCACCGTCATGCCCGATATCGGATTCGAGGATGACCCGATTTCGCCGGTGATCCGGCTCGACACGGTGACGAAGAAGAATCCGAACAGCACGATCAGCACCGCCGACAAGGCATTGATATGTAGCACCGGGGCCAGCCAGATGGCAATCACCAGGCCGATTGAGCCGAAGACCACCACCGACAGGGGAAGGTCCCGCTCGGTGCGAAGCGTTTCGGTTTTGTCGCCCACCGCTTTCCGTGAATCAAGAAAATTCTTAAATCCCCGCCGGAAGGCGGAGACGATGGTGGGGAATGATTTGATCAAGCTGATAATCCCGCCGGTGGCTACTGCCCCTGCGCCGATATACAGCACATAGGCGTTGCGGACCTGATTGGGGTCCATGTCGCGGATCAGCATCGAGGCCGGGAACATCGCCTCGTTCAGGTTCTCGCCGAAGATCTTGATAGCCGGGATTAGAATGAGAAACGACAGGACGCCGCCCGCCATCATGTTGGCCGACACCTGCGGGCCGATAATGTACCCTACGCCCAGCAACTCCGGAGCCACCTCAGCGGATACCGATCCCCCCTTGAAGAATGTCAGGATTCGAGTGGGGTATTCCTGCCAGAGCCGGAAACCGGAGTTCATCAATTTGTAAAGCGCCCCGATGCCAAACCCCATGAACACCGTTTTGGCGCTACTTCCCTTCTGCTCGCCGACAATCAGCACATCGGCGCAGGCGGTCCCTTCAGGGTAAGCCAGTTTGCCATGTTCCTTGACGATCAATCCCTGCCGCAGGGGGATCATCATCAGCACCCCCAGGATGCCTCCCAAAAGCGACATCCAGACAATGCTGGTGATCTCCATATCCTGCCCGAGCAGGAGAAATACCGGCATGGTGGTGGCGACGCCGAAGGCGATCGATTCCCCCGCCGAGCCGGTGGTCTGCACGATATTATTTTCGAGAATGGTCGCCTTGCCAAGCGCCCTGAAAAGGGTGATGGACAGAACCGCGATCGGGATCGAGGCCGAGACGGTCATCCCGACTTTGAGCGCCAGGTAAACCGACGAGGCGGCAAAAACGATTCCGAGTATGGCGCCGATGAAAACGGCGCGGAAGGTGAACTCTTTGGGGGAATCGTACGGCGAAATAAACGGCTTATGTTCCGGCTGAGACATGGGGGCATATCCTCCGCTGGCTGAAATTTGTTAATGGCGGAGAATAATACAAGTTGAGGGCGGGAACAACGGGGAAATCCGGGGTTGAGGCATAACTCGCCGGGCTGGAAACCATGGCCTCGACAAGCTCGGCCTGACTCGTTTTGTGCTACGCAGACGTCCCCGTCTGCGTTTTGAGCGGGCTGGTGTGCCGTATCCAGTTCGGTTTGCAATAATTTGGACTCTGATCTGCACGGGCTTCAGGTCTCTATCTCCTACTGACCATTCCTTTCGATGGCAGTCGCATCATCTTAGCCCGTCAATCGTGACGAGTACTCTCCATTTGTCGCAAACGCAATTAATTATTTGCTAACCAGACCTTCGTAACAACTATCCACCGAATCAGGTCGGCGCGATCTTCTCGCTTGCACTTATCTCACTGTGTGCCAATAGGGTTTTGGCTTGGTATCCGTCCTTGATTGGTTGGCATTCCTTCTGCTTCACACGCATCACAGACTTGAAAGGAGAACAAGAGAAACGTTACTGAACCATCTGAAAGGAGTATGGTATGTACAGATCCTGTTATTTAACGCTCATGGCCGGATGCATGATTCTGGTTGCCGCCACCGGCACCAGTTTCGCGCAAGTCGCCTGGCTGAACCCCGAGGGGCAACCCGGAGTCCAGATCGAGGCCTCGACCGGTTCATTCGACAAGTACCGGTATAGCGACGTCCTTGGCCGACGGTATACGCGCGACTTTGACATTCCCACGAGTGTCATCTTTGCATCCGCGCGGA
>JACRAV010000161.1 GCA_016213305.1 Candidatus Zixiibacteriota bacterium
GCGACTCGTATATCTCGTACACCATCCGGCCGACCAAAACAGTTTTTGAAACGATTACGCCATCGACCTATATCTACCGGCGGTGGTCGTTCGACGGTCAGCGTTTGAACGCCTGGAACGACTTCAATCTTGAAGCTGGTCTTCGCGTGGCGCAGACATTCGCCCGGCTGTCGTATCGCGACGCGTTTGAATCGTATGCCGATGTTCCCTTCAGCGGATTATACTCACTCCAGGGGAGTATCGAGTCTCAGCCCCACCGGGCGGTGACCGTCTCGGCCAATCTTGGCGGCGGGACCACCATCGCGTATTTTCTTCCGGTTCCCGAGCGAGCCAATGAATTGAGCGGGGGCGTCGCCGTGTCGGTGAAACCGATCGATCGCCTGACCATCGACTCGCGCGTCCAGACCTACCGCATCTCCGATCGGGCGGCCGACACCGCGTACTTTGACGGATACATTGCGCGCTCGCGCCTGCAGTTCCAGGCGACCCGCGCGCTGTCGGTTCGTTTGGTCGGAGAGTACAATGACTTCCGCAAGGCCTGGAGCATCAGTCCGCTTATGACCTACCGGATCAGCCCCTTCTCGCTATTCTACATCGGTTCCACGCTCAACTACACCGACTGGCCAACCACGCTCAGCGTCGCCAATGCTCCCACCGAGTGGAAGCTTGACCAGCGGCAGTATTTCATGAAGCTGCAGTACCTGTTCCAGGTGTAACTCCCCCGACAGCGGCATCTGGGTAACGACAACCCCGGCCCCGGCCGGGGTTTGTTTTTTGGGTCGGACCATCGGCTCAAAAAGATTGACGATCGATTTGTTGACCGGTACCATATCTGCTCCAACAGTTCCGGAGGAGATGACATGAAACAGCGGTACGTGATGATTCTTGTGATGATCGTTCTGGGAACCGTCGCGGACAAGGCCGTCCCTGCCGCCTTTGGAACCGTCACTCATCTCAAATCCCATGACAACGAGAAAGTCGTCACCGATCCGTCCAGGGGGTTCACGCTCTATCCCCGATGGGTCGTCTTTCCGCCCGTGGGCGCCGAATATCGCAAGGTGGTGCTGTACGTCACCTACCGATGTCCCCAGGGTCTGCACTGCGGCGAGTGGGACTATATCGACGCCGTCCAGCTCAAACGCATGGGAAGCTCAACCGCCGCGCCGCGCACAATCGAAATCGCCCGTCTCATTTCCCCGTACGGGTGGAAGTTCGACTCGACCTGGAGCTTCACCTGGCATGTCGATGTCACCGATTTTGCGTTTCTTCTGCATGACTCAGTCGAGGTCGAGTTCAAGCACACCGGATACGAAAGCAATACCGACCGGGGGTGGCTGGTAACCGTTGATTTTGAACTGACCGAAGGCATCTCCGCGATTCACACGTTTGCCCTGGACACGCTCTGGTGCGGAACATTCCCGTACGGAGACACGAGCAATCCGCTGGAATCCTTGCTGAAGAAAGCGTCGTTCTTCTCCGACACGGCCACCATGGTCCGGCTTCGGATCCACCAAACCGGCCACGGCATGGACGACTCCGCGAACTGCGCCGAGTTCTGCTCCAAATACCGGCAGGTGAAGTTCGACGACTCGCTTGTCGATCAACGTCAGATCTGGCGAACCTGCGGCGATAATCCGCTCTACCCGCAGTCCGGGACCTGGATATACAACCGGGCAAACTGGTGTCCCGGATCGATTGTGTTTCCGGACATTTATGACTTCCCGGTCTCCCCCAGATCATCGCACACGATCGATATCGACATGGAGCCGTATATCAACCCGAACAAACCGAGCGCGAATTACTATATCCAGTCGTACCTGTTCCGCTCTGCCCGGCCCTGGGCGAAAAACGATGTTTCGCTGGAGGAAATCACTGTGCCCGGCTCCGCGAGTGAATATGCCCGTCTCAACCCGGCCTGCGCGGAACCGAGCGTCCTCATCAAAAACAACGGCAATTTGCCACTCTCTTCGGTGGAAGTGATCTTCGGGTCGGAAGGCGACTCCGTGCAAACCATCACCTGGCTTGGACATCTCGGGTCGCAGAAGACCACCACGGTACTGCTTCCCGGCCCCATACCCTCGACCTCGGGACAGGGGATGTTCCGCGTGACGCTGGCACTGCCCAACGGCCTGCCGGATGAATATCCGCACGACAACGTCGGAAGCTCCGCCATCTCGGCGCCGCCGGTACTGCCATCGCAGTTCATTCTGGCTTTGCGCACCAACAAAGAGCCGGGACACAATGAGTGGCGACTGACCGACGGTTCCGGCAACAGCATTCGCGAGCGGGCGCTGGGATCGTTGAAACCGTTCACCAATTACCGAGACACCTTCACCCTAACCCCCGGATGCTATCTCCTCACTCTCAGCGACACCGCCGGCGATGGTCTCAATTTCTGGTACAATGTCGAGGGCGGTTACGGGTATGCCCGCTTGATCGACTTGAACGGGCATCTCATCAAGGGGTTTCAATCTGACTTTGGAAGTGAGATACGATACTGGTTCACGGTCGGGGAGACCCCGCCCGCGATCGTCAGACAACCGCCGGTCGTGGAGCCGTTCCCGCCGCGGCACAAGGGCAGGTTCGACGTTGACCTGTTCTTTGACAGGGCAACCACCATCGATCTCAACATCGTGAGCGACAGCAGCAAATCGGCGGTGTATTCCCGTAGGTACCAGTCCATAAGGGACACCCTGTTATCGCTCGACATCTCCAGTTCGCCCGACGGCGTCTATTGGCTGAACGTCATTGCCGGCAAGGACACCACAACTCGTCGGCTCCGCCTTCGACACAGCGATTGATATCAATCGGCGCTTTCGGACTAAAATCATCCTGATTAGTCATCAGACTCACGACTTTCTCTTGTAGGCGGAAAAATTCTTGCTGGAAGAACCAACGTGGGTTAATTTATGCATGTACTTGCGACAACGGTGATTATCACATCTCGTCATAGGACGCATGCGCGCGGAATGCCGCCGATATGCAACGGAGTAGACTGTGATACTCTAGGTCCGGGGAGTGAGGCAGGGTCGGTAAAGACCAGGGCGTCGGCGCGGTTGCAAGATCAGAGGAACATTAATTATACAAAGCCAAACGAAGACAATCGTATGCGATTGGATGGAGGGACTATGAAACGATTACTCATATGGGGAGTCCTGATTGCGTTCGTGCTGGTGTCATCGGCGCTCGGCGACACGCTGACGGTGTTGCACCTTAACGATACCCACAGTCATCTGCTTCCCTACGGACCAAAGGACCCGTCGGGAAAGGGCATGTGGGGCGGGATGGCTCGTGTGGCCACGCTGGTCGGCATGAATCGGGCCACGGAGCCCAATGTCATGTTACTTCACGCCGGTGACCTGTTCGTCGGGGATTTCATGTTTCAGAAGTATGTCGGGATTCCTGAACTGGAAATCATGAAGGGTCTGGGATACGACGCCATGGCCCTGGGAAATCACGAATTTGATCTGTATCCGTCAACGCTCAAGTACGTTCTGGATCAGGCCGGTTTCCCGGGCGGCGGATTTCCGATTCTGAGCGCCAATCTCGACTGCTCGGCCGATCCGGAAATGGCGTATTTCGTCAAGCCGTACGCGATCAAGCAGTGCGGCGGGGTCAAGGTGGGTATCTTTGGATTGATCACCGAGTTTGTCAACTCCGGCTCCAACCCGCAACCGCTGGTGGCACTGCCGCCTTTGGATGTGGCTCAGAAATGGATCGACACGCTTAAGATCGGCCACGGGTGCGACGTGGTGATTCTTTTGTCGCACCTCGGCATTGACATGGAAAAAGCGGTGGCCGCCTATACCTCCGGTATTGACGTTATCGTCGGCGGGCACTCCCACACCCAGCTGGATCAGCCAATCAAGATTGGAAACACACTGGTCCTTCAGGCCGGCGAATTTGCGCACTATCTGGGCAAGCTGCACCTGATTGTTGAAGGTGGGGCGGTGGTAGGTTACGACTACCAGCTGATGCCCGTGGATCAGAATGTACCCGAAGCGCCCGCGATCAGCGGCATGCTGGCCTATCTGGCCGCCGGGGTGGAAGCCGATCCGCGCTTTGGCCTGGTGTTTTCGTCCCCCGTCGCCCAGGCGGCGATCGATCTAGACAAGAACTTCGGAAACGGTCTGGTTATGGATAATCCGCTGGGGAATTTGATTTCCGATGCCTACCGGGCATCGACCGGGACCGATATTGGCATTCATCCTCAGGGATTTATCAATCAGCCGATCTGGGCCGGTCCGCTGGTCGGCAATGATATCTTCCAGGCCGTGCCCTATGGTTTCGATCAGACGTCGGGTTATGGTCTCAAGCTGGCCACGCTTGAGACGGACGGGATGTCGCTGATGGCCGGGTTCGAATTTGCCGTGTACAACCTGCCGTATTTTACGGATTTCTTCCTGCAGGCGTCGAACCTGTCGTTTGCCTATAATTCGAGCAAACCGGCGGGTGCCCGCGTCGATTATGCCAGTATCACAATCGGCGGACAGCCGATCAATCCGTTCGGCCACTATACAGTCACCGTACCCGACGGAGTCGTGCCGTTTCTGGCGCAGATTCCGGGATTCAGTATGTGGAATCTGAACATTACCAATACGTTCATGTACACCGTGACCAGAGACTTCATGAGCGCTCACTCGCCGGTGGCTTATTATCGTCAGGGACGCATTTGCGATCTGGCGGCGCTCGGCGACCCGGTCAAGGGGGCGGCCGCGCTGGCCGATCTGGGGGCGCGGTATCGCGGGAACGGTATGATCTCTCGCGTCGGATTGGCGGATCAGTTGATGATGAAATATGCCCTGGTCGGAAAGCACCTGCAATACGGTCGGCAGACCGCCGCTCGTGCCATTCTGCTGGGTATGAACGCTCAGCTGGCCGATCAGGCGATAGGTGGATTTATAGATGCCGCCACAGCCGCCCGGTTGCAGTATCTCAACGGTAAACTGATCGAGTCGATGGCGGCCGGTTCGTCATTTGCAGGCAAGTCGGCGACCGACGGCACGGATTCACCGTCAGTGCCGCAGTCGTTCGCGCTTTTGCAGAACTACCCCAATCCATTCAATCCGACGACTCAGATCGACTTCGCTCTGCCGACGCCTTCGACAGTTGTGCTTGAAGTATTCAATGTTCTGGGTCAGCGGGTGCGAACGCTGGTGAACGAGCCGATGTCCGCTGGTGTACACCGGGTGGAATGGGACGGTCGTGGCGACGACGGTTATTCGGTCGCCAGCGGTGTGTATTACTACCGACTAACCGCCGAGACGGCCACCGCCACCAGAAAGATGATGCTGACCAAATAGACGCTGATTGTTGTTATGATGGCACAGGGGACAGGCGATCGTGTCTGTCCCCTTTCCATTCGACAGACAGCAAAGAGCGTATTACGGCTTGGCCCTCAGGACGAAGCTGACATGTTCGACTGAAGTGCCGGTCGTGGACGGCTTGACATCGAACTCGATCGAATGCGGTTCCGCCACATAGCCGAACCGATCCAACTGGGCCGGGTCGAGATATGCCCGGTACCTTCCCGGGATGAGACCCAGGTAGTAGTATTGCCCGCTGGAGAAAGTGGTGATGTCGGTGATCACATCTTTCGACAGATTGAGTACGTGCAGAAGGATGCCGCCGACGCCCACTTTGCCCGCTTGCGTCTCGCGCTCCACTGTGCCGCTAATGTCGGCGGCGATGACCACCGGGACATCAACGACCGTCACCACATTCGGACTCACCGAGACTTTGAAATTATCGTAGGCCGGCCGCAGTAGTGGATTGTCCAGCGTGGTGGCGTCCACCTGTATGGTGTATGAATCGTACGGTCTGAGGTCGTCGTAATAGAACATCCGACCACGCCCGGTCGGACGTCCGCCGATACCGCTGATTTTCGCCCGGAGACCCTTGAGTACTTCCTCGTTTTTACCGGCGACACCGTTGTTGTCGGCGTCGATAAACGGCCGGACCACGGCCGAACCGTAGCCGATTCCGTTGCGACGATCAAGGCGCAGCTTACCGGCGGAGCGATCATACCGGATCGATCCGTGCTGGACCTGACTCATTGTCA
>JACRAV010000162.1 GCA_016213305.1 Candidatus Zixiibacteriota bacterium
GCCTGGGGACGCTATTGGGCCTGGGACCCCATCGAACTGTGGTCGCTGATCAGTTGGTTGATCTACGGGATGCTGATTCATGCCCGCCTGACCCTTAAACTAAGCCCTCAGTGGTTCTGCCGGCTTGCAATTGCGGCTGTCGTTGTGGTGGCATTTGCGCTGTGGGGCGTTCATTATCTTTATGAGACAATTCACAGCTACGGTTGACCGATCAAGGACTTCAGGACGCGCCACGATTCTGTGTCTGGTGGCGCTGTCGGTGATTTGGGCCGGTTGTCAGCAAAAAGGGGAGCCGAACCGCAAGGGCGGGTATCTGGCACCGCCCGAATTGATTCGGTCCGTAACCCTCATGGACGACAGGGCCACGCTGGTGCCGGTTCGATTGCAGTTATTCAAGGACACCCTATATGTCAGCTATTTCGGGCGGGCGCGGATCGACTTGTACGATCGGGCGCTGAAACGGGTACGGACCATTACTCTGAATCGGCCGGCACCGGTCATGCCGACATCATTCTGGGTGACCGACAGCGTCATTGTCGTGATCGACCATGCCAGGGGTACGGTCATGAGTTATGATCAGCAAGGATCACTATTGGCGTCGTACGACCGCATGCCCGACGGCAAGACGTCTCTTAATCCCTTCGCCGTGACAGCTTTTGGGGGGGTTATATATGCGAGTGATATCGGGCTACGGCGCGTTCTTGCGATATCGATGGTCAGTGCGGAAGGTATCACAGAACCCGGTGAAATAGTACTGGCCATTCCCAGCGACTCCACTCAATTGCTTGGTTTCCCGGCGGCTGTGGCGGTCACTCCGGATGGCCGCTTGCTGGTCGGTGACGCCGTGACCGGCCGTGTTGAAGTCTTCACCTGCGACGGAAGGCACGTCTATCGGTTTGACACTATACCTGCGACCCCCATAAACGGTCCGCAGGCCTTTGCGATTGACGGCGAGCGAGACCCGAGTCTTCAGGATACCAGCAAGTTCAATCCTTCCGGCGTGCAAACCTTGGGACGGATCCACATCGTTGATGCCGGGTGCGGCAAGGTGCATATGTTCAATCCTTTGGGAAAATATCTGGGCTCGTATCCGGACTCGCGGATGCAGAAGCCGTCCGGCATCGCCGTCGATACCACCAACCGAACCGTGTATATCGCCTACCCGGAAGCGCGAACTCTCCTCCTGTATCGGATACCGAGGTAGCCGCATGCGAAATATTGTACTGATGATCAGTAACTACTTTCATGATCTGGCGGTGGCGCTTCTGGCGAGCAATGTAATCGTGATATACATTCTGGGGCGGTATCTCGACGGCCAGGACTGCAAAAATGCCGTGGTTGGTGTGGTGGTGCGCAAGCTATCGCGCCTGACCTACTGGGCGCTTGCCTATGTACTGGTAGCCGGCGCAGTACGGGCCTGGTTCTTTATGGACTTCGAGTGGAATCCTGCGGTAGGCAAAGGACAGGTGGCCGCCCTGATCGTGAAACACATCCTGCTGTTTGCGATCACCACGCTGGGGATAATCGTTCATGTGCGGTACGTGAGGAAGTATGGCCAGTCAATCAGCTAAGCGGACAATTCTGTTTGTCACGCCTCCGTACCATTGCGGTGTCGTTGAAGTTGCCGGGTCCTGGCCGCCGCTTGGGTTACTTTTTCTGGCACAGCAAGCTCTCGAGGTCGGTTGGAATGCCGAGGTCTACGATGCCATGACACTTCGGCATGATTTCGACGATATCCGCCGCGAACTCGGCCGCCGATCCTTCGATGTTCTGGCCACCACTGCCATCACGCCTACTTTTCCGGATGCCAACGAGTTGTGCCGTCTCGCCAAGGTGGTCAGGCCGAACTGCACGACGTTACTGGGCGGCGTGCATCCCACGTTCTGCTTCAACGAGATTCTCTCGCCCGAAAAGTCTCCGGTTGATTACATTATTGGCGGAGAAGGAGAACTGCCGCTTCGCCACTATCTCTCTCACTTCGAGGATTTGGCGGCTCGCCATGCCACCCCCAATCTCTTCTGGCGGAACGACGGGAAGGTTCGGGTGAATCCGTTTTTGCCGCTTAATGATGACCTCGATTCGCTCGAAGCGGCCTGGCACTTGTTGGACTGGAACACTTACCGATACCATGTCATACCGCAATCGCGCCTCGGCGCAGTCTCAACATCGCGCGGATGCAACCACGGCTGTACCTTCTGTTCCCAGCAGAAATTCTGGAACAAAATATGGCGCGGGCGGTCACCGGAATCGGTGGTGAGAGAAATGCGCCGCCTTCATGTCGATCACGGCATAAACGTATTTCTCTTTACGGACGAATATCCGACATACGACCGCGACCGGTGGGAACGCCTGCTCGACCTGATCATTGAAGCGCGACTGGATAGTTACATCCTGATCGAGACTCGCGTCGAAGACATTGTTCGGGATGAGGATATCCTGCCGAAGTATCGCCGGGCCGGCATTATTCATGTGTATGTGGGCGCGGAAGCGACCGACCAGGCAACACTCGACCGCATCAACAAGGAGATATCATTATCGGATTCGCGCCGGGCCATCGAGCTGATTGCACGGCACGGGATGATTTCCGAGACGTCATTCGTCCTGGGGTTTCCCGAGGAGACTCCGGAGTCTATTGAGCGGACATTTCAACTCGCGCGCGAGTTCAATCCGGATTTCGCACACTTTCTGGCAATCACGCCGTGGCCGTATTCGGATTTGTTTCGCGAGATGGATCCCTATATTGAAACCCGTGATTTCCGGCTGTACAATCTGGTTGAGCCGGTAATTAAGCCTCGCGCTATGTCTCGCCGGGAGGTTGACCGAGCGATTATTGACTGTTACGCCCGGTTTTACATGGGGAAATTCCGCGAGTATAGTACCCAGTCCGATCCGTTTCGCCGCGAGTACCTGATGACCTCGACGAAGCTGATCATGCACTCGTCGTTTCTGATCAAGAAGCTTGCCCGCCTCGGGCTCAGCCCATCGGCTCTGATGAAAGGCATTGCCGAATTCTAGAACTTGTCGGTATGGCATCCCTCGCACACATCGGAACCCTCGGCGCGCAGAAGATGCCCAAAATTCGGCAGATGCATGCTGTGGCAGGCGGAGACGCACGTAAGCGTGATGCCCGTTTTGTCCCGAAGGTCATCGCCCATAGGGTGGGATTGTCCCAAGTCGTGTCGACCGTGACACGAAGCTGTACAGGCCCTCAGTCCATACTGTGTGGCGGCTTGCGGTGTTCCCTCGTGGGGCACGTGACACGCAGTGCAAGCGAAAGTCACATGGACACCGGACGGCGGAATCATCTCCATATTGCTATGGCAATCGAAGCAACGAGACCGGGACGCCTCATTTGAGACGGTACCTGGTTTGCTTCCGAGTATAGGTTCGCTCCCGGTTATGGAAGTATCGATGCCGATCACTGAGGTCGGCGACGTTTCTGCTTGCAAGGTTTCGAAGGCGAGACAGTTCGATATCGCCATCATAATGATTGCCAACCCCAATCGCTTCATTTGTTTCCCCCCGTCGAATAGAGTGCTCTATCTTTACCCCTGCCTGTGCGCCCTTCCCATGCTGGGCGGATCGCCGGCGTTTCAACTGTTTCACAGGTAAAGAGCAACCAACGTGCACGATCCGCCGCCCGCCATAACGTATTGACTGGCAACGGGTTGTGTGATCTCTTGGAGTTGTGGCAGAGGTCCGAATTCCAAGAACCGTTGAAAGCATCCCATAAATCGAGGTCGCCGCGCCACCGGGCAATCGGATGGAGCGAAAGCATCCTCAGCGGCGACAAGGAAGGTAGTGCGCTTTAGTCAGCCGGTTCTCGTTCAGGGGTATTTCAGGACGTTGACGAGACCGCGGCTCTTATTTTCCCTGTCCCACCGGATTTTTCGTTCGCGGTTGGCAATCTGCACCTTGCGGTCCACTTCCCGATTATGCAACAGGGCGGTGTTATTGTCCCGGTTAATTCTCTCATTCTTCGCGCGGATACTCGATCGCTGGTGGCCGGAAAGCACCTTGCCGGCGACAAAACAGCCGACCGAGAGCACGGCCCCCGAAATAATGAGAACATTGCTCTCTTTCCGATAGGTGTCACCGCCGAGAACTTTGGTGATAACACCCTGCCCGAACGGGAAAACCATGAACATCTCGGTGGCATTCGCGTAAGACTTCATTCTTTGATCCGCGGCCGCGGAATCAAGTACGATCTGAATGGGCAAAAACGCCAGGCCGATGGATTCGGCTACAATCAATGGCGGAGCTTCGGTTCGAAGAATGAACGTTAATGATACGCTGTCGGCGTTTCCACATCGTAACTCGTACGAAAGCGGTTCGTACCCGTCTGCCTGGACCCGTATGTCGTGCTTCTTCCCCGTGAGGATGAGTCTGGTTGGCAACTGTATGCCGGAATCATAGCCGTCCACAATTGCCATGGCTCTTTCCGGATCGGCCGATATGATTATGGGGATCGCGGGGCAGGAATCACCAACCAGGCTGTCGATCGGGCGAATTTCACCGGTGTCTGGTACCTGGGACGGAAGTGACTGCGACTGGCCGTGACCGTTCTGAAAAGCCATGAGACTCAGCAGGAGAGCCGGTACCAGCCGGAAAGTGATATCCAATGACGGCAACTTTGGGGAAGTGTTCGATGATGAACCGACGGATCTCATGGAGAAAAGATAACATGCCGGAGGTCTCGATGCAATATCGTGGATAACCTTGTATTTGGGCCTGGCCGCGGGATTGCCTCGCGAGCTACACTGGTCGCTCATGCTTTGTTTTCGATTGCAATGGGTTCGAAGGCCTTTTGCGTCCTTGGGTAGAGTATTGCCAGGGTCCAAGCTATGTGAACTATTGTCATGCGCCTAACGCTTCTTTACGGTTGGCTATTATGGCCATGGTGGATTGGACGGAGGCGGTCAAGACGAATACCTGTGGATTCTGATTGTGCGAGGTAATGTAGCTGTTGACGGCTTTGATCAGTTCTTTGACGTTGTTAAACAATCCCCGACGCATTTGCTTCGACGCGATTTCGGCACATCATCTCTCCACCATGTTCGCCCAGGAACTGGAGGTGGAAATAAAGTGCAGGACAATCCGAAAATGACGCCCTAGCCATTGCCCTCGCACCTTCGCACAAAGTCTAGCGCATGTTAAGAACGCGGCTTGTTTGCTGTGTCATGCAGGGTACCATAGAGACTCAAGTACCCGTCCAAGGTTCCAATTTCAGGGCCATACCTGTGCGACTTTGGTGTGATCGGAGGCGGCATTTCAGAGTTTTGTTAGCAAAACACTAAGGCCGTAGGTCTCATTAGTCTTTGATGTGGCTGTAACTGATTGTAGTGCAGTCGAAATTATGGCGGGGGCAGGATTTGAAC
>JACRAV010000164.1 GCA_016213305.1 Candidatus Zixiibacteriota bacterium
AAATCAGCGGTGATAGCATGAATACACTATTATCCGGAATTGACAGGGCATATCACCCCTCCGCGTTGAAGTCAACTTCGATGGCGTATGGTCGATCCGCTCCGGGAGGGTTCGCATTTATTGAATCACGGTTGTTTGGAGAACACAACTTGGTGTTCATCAACGGTATCATTGCCAGAGCTCCACAAAACCCTGGCGATATGGTTGGGGCGTACGAGCGGTTCTTTAACCCAATGCTGGACAGCGCCGACCGTGAAATGGCAAGACAGTCAAAGGCTCTTCGATTGGAGGATTTGCTGAAGAGAGATTCAACTCATGACAGTTCGAGGAAGTGAGTGTATTGTGGGCGGCAGGCATCCTGCCTGCCCCAAACGGCGGGCACGCAGGATACGTGCCGCGCACAAAATCAGGACTGTTACTAGATACGGCGTTACGTTGTATCTAGTCAAAGATGATAAAGGGCGACTGGTGTGGTATGTATTTGACGGTGTGACAGGGAAGCTAGTCGAAGTAACGAAAGACCTCGTAGAGGATTCTGGTGAAAACGATGACCAGGATAAGTCTAAGAAAGATAAGCCTGGCACCAAACCTAAGCCGAAGCCTGACGAGCAAGAAAAGAAACCAGCATCTATTCATGGTTGGGAGGACTATGACCCCGAGAATAATTAGACTATATCCTCGTATCACACTGTTGCCCTACTGGCAGTTGCGGGAGGCTATTAATGCTCTTGATCGATCGGTTCTTTGACTCCGTATTGGGAATAGCGATCATATTGGTGCTACACATCGTCGCAATCGCGCTGATTGCTTGGTCCATCAAGAGAGACTTACCGGTGCTCAAGAGTAAGCCATTGGAATGGACAAAGCGTGAATGGATTGGTCTATGTATTGGGTTGATCATAGCCACATTTTGGCTATACTTCATTTACGAATAGACAATTCTTCAATCTCCATTAATCATACGTGAGTATTATAGTCACGGAGACACTGTGTTCATGGAATTGTTGGTAATTCGTTTCTTACCGAAAGAGCTTACTTACAGGCCTTCCAAGGCGAATTGGGATGGTCCTTTGCTTCAAATGACCAGCGGGAAAACTGCAATATCGTCCCATGTGGAAGACCTCCCTTGACCTTCGGTTTTTCTTCGGGTACGATGACGGGTACAGCGGAAGTGCGCTCATTTGTGGGCGGCAGGCATCCTGCCTGCCCTCAACGGCGGGCACGTAGGATACGTGCCGCGCACAAGTGTTTTCCGATCAATTTCACTACCAACTCGCACGTGATTATTCCCCCGTCCCAATTATATAGATGACCTCGATATTGTCATTCCGGCGGCGGCCGGAATCCAGTCTTGCTCTTTCGGGGGGAAGACAAATCGCGTCTCGACTACGCTCGACGCGACGATAGGGTTGCCAATCGGGAAGAATCAAATTGCGGCGCAAATCGAACCCAATCCAGGAGCCGTCAGGTCGGGAGGCCTGACGGCACGATGTAAACGAACCCATTTCGGGAACCGTCAGGTCGGGAGGCCTGACGGCACGATGTTTTGTGGGCGGCAGGCATCCTGCCTGCCCCCAACGGCCGGCACGCAGGATACGTGCCGCGCACAAAATGTCTATTTCGCGCCATCGCGGTTGTGGTGCGGAAGTTGGTCGGGAATCGGGATGGATATTTCCACGTATCCCCTGAATGCCGGACCATCAAACATCGGTAATTGATGAATTATCTTCCGACGCCCGTTCTTTTGAATGGTATAGTGATTGGGCAGATGATCCCGGTACATGTCGGCAAGCTGGGTCCGTGACGGTTCCGGGTGGCAGGCAAGCACATCGGTTCCGATAAGTTTCGCACCGCCGTCGTTTGCAAAGATTTCGATTGAGGCAGGATTCATCTCGGTAATTGTGCCATGCTCGTCGGTGACGGTGATGGCAATGCGAACTTGATTGGTCCAGGACATGGGTGACTCACGCTCTTGGGGTTAAATGTGGATTCATCCAATGCAGTGTGGAAGTGTTTGACTCATGACACGCAAGTAATACAATCTTTTGTCAAGTTGCAACACTCCGGCCGGTGCGCCGCTTATCGCGGGTTATCGCGGCTCACATCGAGTTGACGAACGCGCGGGTATAGTCGTATCATGGGCAGGTCATCCCGCCATAAATGGCGGGTTACCAAGGCAAGAGAAGATGAGCAATGACAATTTCTTAGGTTGAGCTACCGACTGCGCCGGCGGCAGAAACGAATTGAGACTCATGCATCTGTTCACACATCGACTCGAGTTGGTGGCGGCCACGCTCGACCACATTTGTGCCGAACTCGAATCGACCCAACATCTGGCCACCATGCTTGACGCCCAAATCGATCCTGAATGGCCGCCGGGCGAATACGACCGCCAGGCACAGGAATTCTTCCGGGATCGAATGCGAGCCGGAGGTGAAGCTGTCGCCGGCTGGTATGTCTGGTATGTCATCCTGCGGGGCGGCGTTGAGCAGGGTTCGGTGCTGGTGGGGACAACCGGATTCCTTGGTCCGCCGAATGATCGCGGTGAAGTCGAAATCGGCTACTCAATCCTGCCGGCGTGGGAAGGCAAGGGGTATGCGACCGAACTGGTTCAGGCGCTTGTCGGCCACGCCTTTCAAGATCTTCGCGTTCGCAAAGTCATCGCGCACACCACGGCTGACAATCCGGCCTCGCAACGGGTGCTTGAGAAAGCCAAATTCAGACGGGTCGGCGAGGGCGCAGACCCGGGCCAGCTTCGCTTCGAAGTTTCACGGATTACAGGACTTTCGTAAACCCTCGCAACATCGCCGTTCGACTGCCTGCAGGCGGCTGTCCTTGGTCGCCGAGCACGGAACGACCAGCGGGTCTCAATCCGCTGACGGTCCGTCGCTACCCCTCTCTGTGGGCCGATCCCCATACTATGGTGCGTGCGCCGTCGTTGAGGGGCGGGATGGCGGCGGATAAGTATCGACAGAACAACGACTTATAATCTTCGTCGGGGCGGCACCCATCTTGCACATGTATAGTTCGACAAACAAAAATATGGTGAAAATTATGATCAAGAGAAAATTACACGGTCAGTCAGGCATGAGTCTTCTGGAGGTGCTGGTGGCGATGGTCCTGCTTGCCATCGGGCTTCTGGGGCTGGCGCCCATGTTCGTCAATTCGATCAAAGGTAACGTCAACGCCCGCGACAACAGCGTGGCGGCTGGTCTGGCCTCAGAGAAGATCGAACAGTACGAGCACATGAATCCGCTACCGGCTTTGCCGTTCTACAGCGAAGAGACCGGTTTGGGCGGCGGAATATATACGCGCAGGACCGCAATAATAGATCACGCGACCGACTCGCTGATTCCGGTCGGCGGTTGTCGGATCGATGTCACCATCGCGTGGACCGACGACCAGCAGATCAATCGATCGAGCCGTCTCTCTACGCTGTTTGTACAGCCCTAACGGAAAGGCCCGTCATATGTTCAGCAGATTGCGAAAACGACCGGCCGGCTTCACTCTTATTGAAATGCTGATCGCGGTCGGCCTCACCGGCGCCATCGCCGCTTTCGGATTCAATTTCTACGTGTCGATGCACAACACGACCCTCTCGCAACAGGACATCTCCGACATGCAACAGGCGTCGCGGTCCTGCCTCGAGGAGATCACCAATACGTTGCGGATGGGCGGGTTCAAGATCGACACCGCGCATGTGCCATTTCAGGTCGTCGCGGACACACTCTGGGTGTACTACAGCAACACCAAGCCGATGGACACCGTGATGTACTACCTGACGCCCAACACCGTCTTGGGCCCCAGCGCGCCCAACGGCTGGAAACCCAAGTATTTGATGAAGAAAGTGAACAGCCAGGCCGCCGGGATATTCGCCGACGTGGTGAACTCGATCCGTTACACGGCGGTCGATTCCGCCACGATGACGGTGTCGGTCACCACGCAGACTCCGAAGGCGGACGAGGCATGGAAACACAATAGCGGATACCGGTCGTACACGTCCACCGGCCGGGTGACGATCCGAAACTCATACTTCCAAAACATAGAGAAATAACTATGAAGACACCAATCAGATCACAGAAGGGTAGCGCTCTGCTTGTCTCGTTGTTGCTGATCGGTTTGCTTTCTCTGCTGGGCATCATGGCCACCGACAACTCGAACACCGAGATGACGCTGGCGTACAACGAGACCAACCACTCGTCGGCGTTCTATGTGGCCGAGGCGGGCGCGAAACGCGCTTTCATCGCACTCAACGACAACTATACCTGGCGAACCGGCTACAACAACCAGGGATTCGGCGACGGGACCTATTCGGCGACCCTGCGCGATTCCCTCGGGAGTCCGGCGCTCGCGGATACGGTGGTCATCACCGCCCAGGGCAAAGTACGGGAAGCGCTGTCGGAGGTGGAACTTTGGACCGTCCCGGAATACATCTATCCGTTCCGGTATGGCATGTTTGCCGGATCGAGCATCACCTTCGACCAGGGTGGATGCACCAACTCCTTTGACTCCGATTCGGGCACCTACGCCGCCACGATGAACAATACCGACGGCAGTATCGGCACCAACGGGACCATTTACACGGCGAAGTTGGTAAACGTCGGAGGCGATGCTTACACCGCCACAGGCGGCTCGATCACACTCGGCCCCGGTTCCAAGGTG
>JACRAV010000173.1 GCA_016213305.1 Candidatus Zixiibacteriota bacterium
GCCTCCGTTGATGGCCGCCAGCACCGCGTCGTTCGCCAGCATGGTTCCCCCGCCACCCAAGCCGCTGTTGTTGCCGACATAGTAAGAGTAGTTGTTGGAGACGGTGAACCATCCGTAGCAGTGGCCGATAATCAACAACTTGCCGTACGAATTCTCGAAATAATAGTCGGACATCGAACCGGTGGGGTTGCCGCCCGGTGTCCCTTTGCGGGAAAACAGGATCGAGTCGAACTTCGCCGCCGTACCAACCGATCGGGACTTGAGCGTGCCGCCTGCGGGGATGGCGTAGGATGTGTCGTAATAGCGGTAATCAGGGAAATCGACAAGAATAACCGGCACATATAATGTATCGACGGTCTGAACACCGGCGGCGATCCCATGCAGGCGTTTTACACCCGCCAGAACGTTCTCCTCTGACGGCTGGCACCCGCCGGCGGCCTTGAATGCCGCCAGATCGGCCATGACCTTCTCCCAGGTACCATCGGCCTTGAACTTGGCGATTGCTTCTTCGGAGGGAGCCACCGCGTGGGCCAGACCGGCCAGCGCCATCACGGCGCTCGCCAGAAGAAATCCTTTGATTGTACGGCGCAGATTCATGTCGCGATATCCTCTGTCTATCATGTCCTTACAACGCGCAAATATCCGGCTTTGTTCACTCAAGTATACACTCCGGCCCGCTTAACGCACCAGTACCATTTTACGGCAGGCCGAGTTGGTTCCCGCCGTCAGACGATACAGATAAACGCCGCTGGCGACCTCGTCCCCTGCTCCATTCTTTCCGTCCCATTCCAGCCGATGGTATCCGGCCGGGAAGTCGGCGTCGGCAAGAGTGCGCACTTCCTGCCCCAGCAGGTTGATCACCGACAGATTGATACGGGCCGGCTGGGGCAAGCTGAACGATATCGACGTTGACGGGTTGAACGGATTCGGATAGTTCTGTTCAAGTTCGAATTGGGCCGGAAGCAAGCTCTGGGGATCATCGATACCGGTGGGCGACGCATATATGGAACGGGCATCCGCCGCTTTCTGGAACAGATCGCTCTGATTGTTCGCGACCACGAGGGCAAAGGTGATCTCGGCGGAATCGGAGGAGAACAGATTGATGGCCGAGGACGAGATGACAAACATCTTGTCGCCCGAGAGGCCGGCCGAGGTGAGATCGATGCCGGAACGCGAGATCAGATCGTACTCCTGCGACTTGGCCAGTCCCCGCTTGACACCCGGATTGTCGAGTGCCTTGAAAGCCGCCACATTGTGCAGGCCGACTACGCCCACCACCGGTCCACCGGGGGTTGATTGCCAGATCATGTTCAATCCCGGCTCATAGGCCACCGAATCGATCGTGCCCAGGTCAAAATCGGCCAGAAATCCGAAATACAGCCCGGTCAGTTTGTCGGGAGAATTGTTCACGAGCTGATAGCGCACCATCAGAATGCCCGACCGGTTCAGATCGAAATAGTCAATGGTCTCCTGTCTCAGGGTAATCGGAATAGGAATCGTTGACTCAATATCGGAGAGATTGGTTTTCCAGTGCACTCCCCCATACTGGTCGGTGCTGGTGGTGAACGGCGAGACGGCCCGAAAGTCCGACGGGCGAAGCATGCCGAGCGAATCTCGCACCGCGCTGGAGAGCTGAAGCGCGTTGCGTCCGACGATGACGCCGGCTTCGTACAGAAGATTCCGGCTCTGCCGGTAGGTGAGACCGTCGGCTCCGGCGTTATAGATCGATCCGGGGGCAAAACCGAACTGGCCGAAATCGGAAACCGCCAGGTGCAGATCCCCGGAATTATGGGTGATAATTTGTCCGGGGGGCGCTATGCCGCAGACAAGCGAAAGATCAATCGAATCCAATATCGTACCGCTTGTATTCATCACGTACAATCGAAACGGTACCGCCGTGCCGTGCGGAACCGAAGGGGCGAATGAGATCAGGAAGTCCGGCTGAGTTACGGCGGTGGTACCACCGATTCCAAAGGTGAACGTAGTCGCGGGCGCGGGAACGTCGGCCTTCTGCGGATCCAGCGACACCAGCAATCCGCTCACCTGCGCCACCCGTCCGGTGGTGTTGGTTATAGTCAGTTCCAGTCCGACCGTGTCCCCCGGAGCCGCCGCAACCGAACCGACATACTGCTGGTATGCGACATGAAAGCTTGGCTGACTGGGGAGCGGCATAAAATCGAGCACGCGGGATCCATCGACAAACCCGCGACCATAGGCGTTGTCATCCCCCGCCGGACCCAGGTCACGCGCCGATTCAATGAGCGCCTGTTTGATCGATGTCACTGTTGCATCCGGATTATATTGTCGCAATAACGCCGCCATGCCGGCGATAAACGGCGCGGCCATCGACGTGCCGCTCATAAAGACATAGGCGCTTCCCTTGGTCGAGGAGCGGATATTCACCCCCGGCGCGACGATTTCCGGTTTGATCCGGGTCGTATCGCACAGCGACGGTCCCCGGCTGGAGAATGCGGCGATATTCAGAGCGTCATCAACGGCGCCGACCGCAAAAGCGTTGGTCGGTGAAGCCGCCCGGTCGGCGGGCTGGCGGAGTGTCATTGGATTGGGGCCTTCGTTGCCGGCGGCGAAGATGGTCACGATTCCGGCCGCTTCAACCGCGTCTATCGCCCCGATGAAAGTCTGGTCGCAGGGTGGAAACACCCCTTTGGGGATGCCCCAGCTGTTGAGGATGACGTCAGGTACATCGTCGGTGGTGGCCGGGTTGCCGTCGGGATTGAGCGCCCATTGAAACGCCAGAAGAATGTCGCCGACCGTCAGACTGAGCGATTTCCCCTGATCAATGACTCCGGCGGTGATCCACTCGGCATCGGGCGCGACGCCGAAAGTGTCGGTCGGAGTTGAGCCGACCATGATTCCCATAGTATGAGTACCGTGACCGGCGCGATCATACGGAAGCGTATCGGGCTTGACGGTGGAGAACCAGGATGAGGCCAGCGATTCGTGCCGTCCGCGCCATTTGGCCGACAGCGCCGGATGGGATTCCTGTACTCCGGTATCGAACGAGCAGATCAGTCGCCCCTTGCCGGTCAGGCCGCGTTGCCACAGGGTCGGAACGTTCATCAGATTCAAATGACTGGATACGGCGGTGGTCAGCGCGGGGGCCGGTGATTCGCTCACCGGGGTCACCAGCTCAAGAGGAACATCGGGCACGATCAATCTGACGCCTGAAATTGACGCCAGCTCTTTGACATCTTTGAGCGAAATCGTGGCTACATAGGCCGGCACCAGCCAGAGTTCTTTCACCGGCCGGCTGGATCGGGCGGTCAAGAATCGAAGCGCGGTGCGATCTACCGAGGTTGCCCGCTGGTGCAGAACACGCGTGGTCTGGGTAATACGCCCCCCGCGGCTCAGCCCGGGCTGAGAAGCCAGAGCCGGTATCTGCGAAGAGGAAGACGGATCATCAAGAAAGACAACCACCGACACATATTGAGAATCGTTGGTCGAATTGGTCAGCCGCAAATTGAGCAAGGGTGACAGATCGGCGCGGGCCGAAACGGTTGACGTGGTCACCAGACTCAGGAGAAATCCGAGGGCGGCGACGGCTATCAGATTCGAGGCGGGTTGTTTTTTGGTCATTATGGTCACCTTCCGGGACCGGTTTGAGCAAAGGGTATGCCGCCGACCAAAGTCTGAAACAACCTGCAAACATGGAGTGCAAACGAATCATTCTTCCCCCCTACCTGCTGTCGCGCAACGGGTTATTTTTGATGGCCGGTCGAGATTTCGCGTTCTACGATATGGGATTAATTTGCCCCATGTGCAACCCGGTGCCTTTGCCGGCGGGCGCGACGAGCGTTTGCAGGTTTTTACATCTGCCTGATTTATGCACAGCGTATATTCGAAACCTATGAACCTACCGGTCACGGCCAAACGGACATGGATGGCGCCTGCCTTGGTTCTGCTCGCCGCCCTGGCGGTGCGGCTTCTGTACCTGCTGATGTTTTCGCGTCTCCCCGATTGGGATCTCCTGACGATCGACAACTGGTATCATCACAACTGGGCGCTGTCGATCATCGGAGGAAATATCGCAGGCGATACCACCTATTTCCGCGGACCACTCTACATCTGGTGTCTCGCGGCGGTCTATGCTCTGTTCGGGGTGTCGCTCTGGGCGGCCCGGATATTCGGTATCCTGATCGGGGTCGCTTCGGTGGGTATGACCTACCTGACCGGGCGGCGTCTTGCCGGCGAGCGCGTCGCGCTGATTGCGGCGGTCATTCAAATTTTCTGTCCCATCATGATGTCATTCGAAGCGGAATTGCTGATCGATCCCTTGTTCACCCTTCTCGTGCAGATTTCTTTCCATCTCTTTCTGACCTGGAACGACGAGCGACGATGGCCTTCGTTTCTGGCTTTTTCCATCGTTCTCGGACTGTCCGCGATCACCCGCCCGACCATCCTGGGATTTGTTCCGCTGGTCGGGTTACTGATCATATGGCAGTTTAGAAATTCCCGGGCCGAACTCGCGCGTCATCTGTCGGCGGGTATCCTTGGTCTTTCGCTCACGGTCGGGGTTGTTTTTGTTCGAAATATTGTAGTGGCCGGCGATCCCGTGCTAGTGGCGTCGCAGGGTGGAATCAATTTCTATATCAGCAATAATTCGTCGGCCGACGGCTTGTCCGCCGCCATGCCTCAGCCGCTCGGATACAATTGGCGAATAGAAGACATCACCTATCTCGCCCAAAAGGACCGGGGTCGCATGCTCAAACCGGGTGAGGTTTCCGCCTACTGGAACAGCCAGGCCATCAACTGGATCACCGCTCATCCGACTGAATTCATCCGGCTGTATGTCAAACGGATCTGGTTCAGCATCGCTAATATCGAGATCTCCAACAATCGGCTGATTCCTCCGTTGTATAATCGCATCCGGCTCCTGGGATACAATCCGGTCCGGTTCGGCATTCTTCTGGGATTGGCGGTAATCGGCTGGATAGTGGCCTGGCGTACCATTGCCGCGGCGCGTATCGGTCTGTGGTTTGTCGTGGTCTTTACTGTTATGAACGCGCTCTTCTTTTACAACAGCCGGTTCCGCCTGCCGCTCATCCCGATCTATATCATCATGGCGGCTGTTGCAATACACGAGCTGTGGCAAAGGCGCGGTCGGCTGAAACCCCGGTATGCCCTCATCGCGGGCCTGGCCGCGATGGCGCTCAGCTTCTCCCCCGTGTATCATCTGCCGCCCGGCGTGTCAACTCAGGACCTGTTGTCGAAGGGGTTGGCGAAATACAACGAGGGTGACTTCCATGCGGCGCTAGTACACTATCAACAGGCGGCTGACCTTGACTCGGTCTTTCCGGGCACCAATCTCAACGTCGGGGCGGCCTTCCTTCGTCTTGGACGCACCGATTCCGCCGAATGGTATCTCCAGAAGGAAGTCACGCGGTACCCTGATTGTGTCGACGCCCTCGCCAACCTGGCAAGCATCGGTCTTCTGCGAGGGGATACCCGCCGCGCCCAGGAATATGCCCGCGCGGGACTGGCTGTTCAGCCGTACGATCCCACCGCCAACGCCTTGCTGATCCGCGCTCTGGCCAATGATTCGACCGCAACTTTGGAAGACGTATGGAACCAAGCACGGGCGGCCGTCGCCATCTCCGGCAACATGACGTGGATTTGTAACGAGGCGGGGACGGCGCTCGAGGCGCGTGGTGATTATGCTCACGCCGAACTCATGTATCAAACAGGCGCGGAAGCGACTGACCCGTCGATCGAAACCGACGACCAGATGTTTGAATCGACATACGAGCGAACGCTGACACGGCGTCGGCAGGAGAAAGCCAAAGCCAACTTTGCGCTCGGTTCTCTGGCCGGGCGGAAGGGCGAATACGCCCTGGCCGTCATCCTCAGTCGAAAGGCCATCGAGCTTGATTCATTGCAGGCCTCGCCATACGTCAATCTGATCTCGGCCTATCTTCGTCTGGGTGAAACCAAGTCGGCCGATTCGGCTCTGACGGTCGCCCGGCGGCGGTTTCCTGATAACCGAATGATCCAGCGGTTGGCCGACGGAACTTTGCGGCAACAATAGAAAAGGCCGGTACCTTCGTACCGACCTTGGTCGTCATCTTATCTGAGCGAGTCCTTAGAATTCACGGCCCAGGGGCGAATCGAGCCCCTGCGGCGTCTCCCAGTGAATCCGACGCGCTTCTTCAGCGGAGACTGCTCCCGCGCCGGTCGGGAAATTGAACTCGGCCGTGCCGGGCTGACCGTACAGGAACGGTTCGTACATCCACCGGATCATCCGCACCACGTTGGAATCAGCCGTCGAGCTGTCCATCGCGTACGGCGTGAACAGAGAGACCGCCGAACGGAAAAACCCGCGGTTGTATCGGTGCACCACCGGCCGTCCGTCGAAACTGATCCCGATCGGATCGGGTAACGACTGCGTGCCGTACTTGGATTTGTACAAGTGCAACACTTCGGTGCCGAAGGTACTGACCATGTAACCGACTTCGGGCAACGCCCCGATGTCGGCGCGGAACGGCGCCACATCCGGGTCCCAGATGTAGTAGCGTCTCAGACGGCTGGTGTCAACCTTCATCGATGGCCAATGGATGGTATCGAGACTGGCGGTCCCGATAAAGTCCTCGGCCGAGCGATCCGATTTGTACAGGAACGAACTCCAGCCCGAGTAGTAATAGCATTCGGCGCCGAAATAGTATTGGAAATTTCGGGCGGTGTTGTTCTGGTCGCGGGGCCACTCAGCCATGCCGTTGCAAATCAACAGCTTCGGCTTGTTCTCGCCTCCATAGATGACGCTTCGACCACACACCCAGACACTCACCCCGGCGTCACAGGCGGTGAAAATATTCGTCACGACCGGCACGAACAAGCTTCCATGAACGTCGTCGCTTACGAATATCACCATCTTGTGACTCAGCAACAGTCTCAGCGGCAGGATATTTCCGCCGGGCTGACTGATCTTGGCATAATCACTATCGAGATTGAAATCAGCGGCGGTACTGCCCGGTTTCCACAGCCGATATATCGAATCCCAATACGCTCGCGCCCGGCCGTAGTTGCGCGGATTGATGGGAAAATCGATCTGGCCATCCGCGATCAGAAGATCACGCTCGTACTTCGGGGACACCACGTTGAACGATTGAAAGGCCGGTGTGATGTCCGGTCCCCGGGCATCGTCTCTCCCCC
>JACRAV010000167.1 GCA_016213305.1 Candidatus Zixiibacteriota bacterium
CGCCGACCAGATCGGCAATTACCGCGGGGTTACGGGGATCATCCTCAGGAATGCCGGCTTCCACTTTACCCACCAGATCCGCGCCGACATCGGCCGCCTTGGTGTAGATACCGCCGCCCACCTGAGCGAACAGGGCCACAAAGGATGCGCCGAAGCCGTAGCCGACGATCAATAAAGGAATACGTTCCGGGTCGATATCAGTGGTCAGCGACACGATGGCATACAAGCCACCCACGCCGAGCAGAGACATGGCCACCACCAGAAGGCCGGAGACCGCGCCGCCTCGCAGGGCGATACGGAGAGCATCGTTCAAGCTGGTCAGAGCGGCCGCCGCGGTACGGATATTGGAGCGGATCGACACCCACATCCCGACATACCCGGCAATCACCGAACAGATGGCGCCAAACAAGAACGACACCGTGATCCAGACCGCCAGTTGTATCGACGAACCGACGGGATCAAACTCGCGATGATTGCGTATGACGCCGTATCCGAGGAACAAAAAGACCGCCACCAGTATGGCCAGCATGAGGATGGTCCGATTCTGGCGACGGAGGAACGACTCGGCGCCCTCTTTGATGGCATTGGAAATCGCCTGCATGGCGGGGGTGCCGGTCGGACGGGCGAGTACCCATCGGGCCAGCCACCACGCGACCAGAAGGCCAAAGACGCTGATGCCAAGAATGAGGGTCAAGAGGAATCCTTCACCCATTAATAAACTCCTTTCATATCACTTAAAAAAAAGTTGTTCAACCTGATAAACAGACCCGCAAGTTTACACGAAAGGGACGGACAAGGCAACAGATTTCTTAGCCGAAAAGTCCACATTGGCGGTGGCAATATGGACTATGAAGACCCCCCGGCGACGAGCAAGGAATTGTCCCAAAGCAACTTATCAGGGTGTCGGGCCCGACCGGGGTTAATTACGAGATTTTACGCTCAAAAGACAGCCGCGTCATTTTCAAGTACGCCCCTGAACCAGCCGATAAGAGAGGGAAGCGGTCATGATATACAAAATTTCCTACAACAATGAGGTTGCCTTGGAGTTCAACCGCAACCGTGGTCGCGCTCTGCTGGAGTCGGCCAGCCCAACCATCGCGTTGGACACGGTGCGCGGGTTGTTTGAGATGACCCGCGAAGTCTCGGTTCAGGAACTGGGCGATAATCGGTTTCAGGTCGATTTCAAGGTGGCGCTGGATTACCGGCTCCCATTGCTACGGTCGATCGAGAAGACCATCCGGCTGTTGTCCGATCCGTCGCTCTTTCAGCAGGCGAGGTATATCGACCGGTACGTGGTCGCATCGATTGCCCGCGAGACCGGCAAACCCGACTGGATTCCGGTTGATAATCTCAAAGCCGAAATCAGCGCGCTTCGCAAGGCGGCGGTGGTGGAACGCGAGGTGGACAGCATCGCCGATTTTGTGGACTGGGATATCTGCATCCATAACTATATCGAATTGAACTCCAAGGAAGGTTTCCACAGCCGCGTGGTGCGCAAACCGGAGGCCACCCCCGACCCTGACGATTCGATGATTGATCTGGGGTGAGGCGGCAGACACCGATGTTTGCCGACTACGCTATTGAGACGGGCCTGTCTCTCCCGCCGGATCAACATGTATCACCACATGCGCCGGGTGCAAGCCCGAGGCAATCTGCTTTTCAAGATCATCGGCCACGTTGTGTGCCTCCAGAAAAGTCATTGACGTTCGGACGGCAATGTGGACGTCGATGTGCCGCTGACTCCCCGCTTTTCTGGTACGGAGTTCATGCCATGAGTCGATCCGGTTTTCGGCATTGAGGATGCGGCTGATCTCGTCGATTTCCTTCTGGGGAAGCCGCTCGTCCAGCAGGTGCGAGCCGGCATCGCGAACCAGATTCCACCCGATCCGCAGAATAAACAACGCCACCAGAATCGCCACGATGGGATCGAGTATATGCCAGCCGGTCCACCAGACAAACGTCAGTCCCGCCGCCACACCGAACGAGGTATAGACATCGGCGGACAGGTGGGCGGCATCGGCCGACAGGGCCAGCGAATCGGTCTTCTTTGCCACCCGGTACAGATAGCGCGAAACGATAATGTTGACGATTCCCGAAACCAGCATCACCGCGGCACACAGGCCGAGATGATCCACATCCTGCCTGGTGATCAGTTTGCGAACGGCCTCGACCACGATCCAGACCGCCGCCAAAATGATCAGCCCGGCCTCGAAGGCGCCGGAAATCGATTCGATTTTGCCGTGACCGTACGGATGATCCTCATCGGGCGGGCGATCGGAGTACCGGACCGACCACCAGGCGATAAGCGCCGCCAGCAGGTCATTGGCCGAGTGAATCGCCTCCGACAGCACCGACACCGACCCGGACAACACTCCGACCACGACTTTCGCCAAAACCAGCGTCGTGTTGGAACCAACCGACACCAGCGCGGCACGCTGTTTCTGCGTCTTCACCTCTGCCTCACATTATTGCCGACCGCGGCATTGATTTCATCCGTCTATTCTACGGTATGGCACGACGCGACGCAAGGTTGTGTGGCCGACCGCGGGAATCTTGTTGACCCGACCATGCCGCCGGATATAGGATGCACATGATGAGGCGCACATGATCAATTTGAGCGATCGGCGGGTCGGATACCGGTCAATGGCCGGGTGGCTGGCAATCGGCATCTCGACCGCGATGGCCTGTTTCTGGGCGTTCTGGGGGTGTGTGGAGGGGTTTCACGAAGGGTGGTACTATCACTCTCTATTGAAGAATCTGGCGCTCATGATCGGGCAATATCTGAGTCCAATGTTTGTATTTATGATGCTGGCGGCGGTGTCGATTCGCTCGCCCCGGCTGGGGGCGGCCGCACACCTGTTGTTCGGCTTTTTCATCACTATCATTTTTCGCAATGTCGGGATCATGCTGGTCTTCGGCGTGCCGCTACTGGTGGGCGGCATTCTGTACTGGATCGGACAAACCGAACCAAAAAGGTGGGCCTATTCGCTGGTGATCGGGTTTCCGTTGGTCACGATGTTAGGCGCCGGCATCGGTCCCGCGAGCACGCTGATCTCGCGCATCGATGATGGTTATCGCGGGGCACGGCTGGTGCGGGAGAACGGAGTAGGTCTGGTGTGGGCGCCCCAAGGCCCGGGCTGGTCACAAACCGGTGTAAACTGGTTTGAAGCCAATGATCAGTGTGAGAGACTCAACGCCAACGGGGATTCGCTTTGTGATACCGCAGTCAGGATGTGGCGGCTTCCGAGTCTCGACGAACTGGTGCGCTCCGGCGCCAGACATGGGACCAATGTCGGCGGGGCGCTCGACACGCTCACGATGAAAGCGATATACTCGCTCCTGCCGGACAAGGAGACGCCGTTGTGGAACCGATACAGCCGCGTTGCCTACTGGTGGTCTTCGACTGAAAAGGATACGACGCTCGCCTGGATGTACTGTTACAACGGCGCGATCTTTCCCCAGAGCAAGATCATGCGGCCGGACTATTACGGTTTCCGGGCGGTGCGTTCGGCCACCCCAGCCGACAGCACACTGCGTTCGACGGTCGCGCCGGAAAATCCCTGATCAGTATTCGAACGGGTGATCGTTGGTGAAATCGGGGCGGTAGTTGGCGTGCGATTCCATTTCCTGCACCCAGCCGTTGTGAAAACCGAGCGCATGGAACTCATCGAGTACTTCGGCGTATTCTTCCGGAAATAATGTCCGCCCCAGCAGTGGGTGATTGCGCACCCGGTCGTTCGGATGGTATTGGGACATCAGGGAAATATGCACGTTGATCGAGAGATGCTCGGCAATCCACCGAAGAACTTTCTTGCTGTTCTCGATTTTTCCCGGCAGGACCAGATGACGGATGATCAGCCCGGATTCGATATTTCCCTCGGAATCAAGGCGGATGGTCGCCCCTTTCTGGTAAAACATCTCTTTGATCGCGGCAGTGGCGGTTTCCGGATAGTTCGGCGTGTCGCTAAATTGCCGCCCGAGTGATTCGTCCAGATATTTCAAGTCGGGAAGCCAGACATCGACCTGACCGTCGAACGATCTGATGGTCTCGACCTTGTCGTAGGCGCTGGTATTGTACACGAAGACCGGTTTGCGTCCACGGAATTCGAGGGCGCGCATGATCACCCGCACCTGCGGGACGTAATGTGACGGCGACACAAACCCAACCAGCCGCGAGCCGGCATTGAGCACGGTTTCGATCTGCGCGCAGACGTCGTCCAGCGACAAATGCTCGGCCAGCACCGTTCCCCGCGACCGGCTGATCTGCCAGTTCTGGCAATAAGCGCACGC
>JACRAV010000168.1 GCA_016213305.1 Candidatus Zixiibacteriota bacterium
CTCGCTCAAAGACCAGTTTCGCATCATGGCGGAAGTGCTTCGCGACGAAGTTGAAATCCTCAAGATCGAGCAGAAGATCGAGGGTTCGGTGCGCGAGACGATGTCCAAAGACCAGCGCCAGATGTACCTCCAGCAACAGTTGAAGGCGATCAAGGAGGAACTGGGACAGGCGGAAGATGCGTCGGCGGAAGTCGAAGAGCTGTACGCCAAGCTGGAAAACGGCGATTTCCCCAAGCGGACGCGCGAAAAGGCCGAGGAAGAAATCCGCAAGCTGTCAAAGATGCACCCGTACTCGGCCGAGGCCGGGGTTATTCGCTCTTACCTTGACTGGCTGATCGGCCTGCCGTGGAATGTGACGACCAAGGAACGGACCGATTTCAAGGGCGTAAAATCGATTCTCGACGGCGACCATTACGGCCTCGAAAAAGCCAAGAGCCGCATTCTGGAACATCTGGCGGTGATCCGTCTGGCCGGAAAAGTCAAAGGACCAATCCTCTGTCTGGTCGGGCCGCCCGGAGTGGGAAAGACCTCGATCGGCCGTTCCATCGCTCGCGCCATGGGACGAAAGTTTGTACGGATGTCGCTCGGCGGCATTCATGATGAAGCCGAAATCCGCGGCCATCGCCGCACCTATATCGGTGCGCTTCCCGGACGAATCATTCAATCGATGAAGAAGGCAGGCGCGTCCAATCCGGTCTTTCTGCTCGATGAGGTTGACAAGATCGGCGCCGATTTCCGCGGCGACCCGGCCTCGGCGCTTCTTGAAGTGCTCGATCCGGAACAGAACCACACCTTTTACGACAATTATCTCGAGGTGGAATACGATCTGTCGCGGACGCTCTTTATCACGACCGCCAATTCGATGCAGTCGATTCCGATACCGCTTCGCGACCGAATGGAGATCATCCGGCTCCCCGGCTATCTGGATTTCGAAAAAGCGGCCATTGCCAAACAGTATCTCTGGCCGAAGCTCCAGACCGATATCGGCCTGGGCGACGTGTCGCTACAACTTCAGGACTCTGCCCTTCAGGAGATAATACGGTTCTATACCCGCGAATCGGGAGTGCGCGAACTGGAGCGACAGCTGGCCAGTCTGCTGAGAAAGAAGGCGGTCGAAATCGCCGGTGGCAAGAAACTCAAACGAGCGGTCATTTCGGCAAAACAGATATCGACCATGCTCGGTTCACGCAAGTTCACCGAAACCAATCTCCGCACCGAACCGACTGTCGGATATGCCATTGGCCTGGCCTGGACCGAGATGGGCGGCGAGGTGCTTCCGGTCGAGGTCGTGCCGCTCAAAGGAAAGTCGGTGCTCACCTTCACCGGATCGCTGGGCGATGTAATGAAAGAATCCGGCACGGCGGCCATGTCGTACATCCGAAACAACGCCAAACGGTTCGGCCTGAAGGAAGATTTCTACGAGTCGCTGGAGTTGCACGTGCATGTCCCCGAAGGCGCGGTGCCCAAGGACGGCCCCTCGGCGGGCGTCACGCTGGCGCTGGCGATCCTGTCGTCGCTGACCGGCATTCCGGTGCGCAATGATTTTGCCATGACCGGCGAGATCACTTTATTCGGCGATGTGCTGGCGATCGGCGGCCTCAACGAAAAACTGCTGGCCGCCAAACGAATGGGCATCACCCGTATTATTTTGCCGGAAAAGAACCGCAAGGACCTGGCCGATATGCAACCGGAACTCATCGACGGCCTCACCTTGCACTTTGTCGAGTCGATCAACGAAGCGATCAAGCTGGCAATGACCCGCACGCCGGTGGTCAAAGCCAAACCGCACCCGCCGGCGCGGCCGCGCGCGGAGATCGGCTGATGGGGCGGCCGGCGCTCGACCGCATTGATTTTCATTCACGGGAGAAATACACCATCGCTGGCAAGAAGATAACGGCGGAGTTTGTCGGATCGTTTCACGATATGGCGCAACTCCCGAAAGACAACCGCCCGCACGTCGCGGTGGCGGGGAAATCGAACGTCGGGAAATCATCCCTGCTGAACCGGCTGGTCGGACAACGGAAACTTGCCAAAGTGTCCTCCACCCCCGGCAAAACCCGCGCCCTCAATTTCTTTCTGGTGAACGACAAGTATTATCTGGTCGATCTGCCCGGATACGGGTACGCCAAGGTTGCCAAATCGATCAAGGACCAATGGGGAAAACTGATCGAGAAATATCTCGAGGGCGAACCGCGTCTGGCCGGGATGGTCTTTCTGCTGGACTGCCGCCGCGACCCGGGACCGGATGATATCCAGCTTTTGACCTGGCTGGCTGATCGCTCGCTCCCCGTGATGGTGGTCGTCACCAAGGCCGACAAACTGGGCCGTGACAAACTGGGCCGCAAAATGCGGCAGATCGAAAACGAACTCGGACTCCCGTCGATCGCGTTTTCCGCCGTGACGGGACTCGGAAAAGATCAACTGATGGGCGCTGTCGGGCATCTGATTGCGTCCGCACGCGAAAAGGTAACGCCGAATGGGTAAGAATCGAGCTATTGTCGGATGTCAGTGGGGGGATGAGGGAAAAGGCAAAATCGTTGATCTTCTGGCGACGGACGCCGATATCATCGCCC
>JACRAV010000175.1 GCA_016213305.1 Candidatus Zixiibacteriota bacterium
GCTGTGCCACGGCCATGAAGTACTCGTCCCAGCTGAGATAGTCAGTGCGTTTGGTGGTCATGGGGGTGAAGGATAACATGGCAATCTTCGTAGGTCAACCTCGTCTTCGAGGTTGACATCTTCAGCTGTACTCCACCGCACAACCGTGCCGTCAGATGTCCCCACCTGATGGCTCCTCGACCGAAACCATGTGGGCGTAGAGGTTGACACCTTCTGCTGGAATCTACTGCGCCACCGTGCCGTCGGGCCTCCGACCCGACGGCTCTTGGCTTGGCTGGCGGTCAGGTCGGAGGCCTGACTGCACATTTCCATGGACATCCCAGGCCGAGACCTCAAGGGGGATTCGGCCTGCGTTCAACAATCTTGCAGGCGACTATTCCAAATGAACGCCGCTCGATTCACTCGGGCGCACCGATTTCAATGCCAATGAGCCGTGCCAGCCACCCGAAGATGCACTTCAGCCAATCGATCAGGGAGTGATTGTACACCTCAAGAGTGTGCGCCACCCACCAGAGCGCCACTATCAGCGCGAGCGCCGCAATCACAAAAATCAGGGCGTGAAAGACAAGGGCTAAAAGCGTAACCGACCAGACCGGCCAGGGTTTCGGCAACTTGTCGGTAAGCACCCGCTCGCCGTAGGTCTTCCCCAGGATATAGCGAAGCACGGTCTTATCCCGCCAATAACAGACATGCGCATACCCGGGCCAGACGCTTGACAGCGCGTGGAAGTTGGCCGGGGGGGTCGTGCCGAATAGAAATTTGGCGTTTAAGGGTCCGGACACCGGGTCAAAGACGCTGTAAAAGTTGACCCACCACGGCTTCTCATCGTCCCCCAGCAGGGATGCTCGCGTCTTGCCCGGCCAGGGCGAAACGGCTCGATTGCCGTACAGATACGCCACCTTGTCCAGAGGACTGCCGATAGTCACGAATCGATGCAAGCGCTGTCGGAAGAGTTGCACATTTTCATACTGTTCCTTGATCTGACCGTCATTGTTTGGCGACTTCTCCAGAAAATTCTTCTCAATCGTTTCTGCCTTGTCGAACAAATCGGACAGCACGTTGTAACTTATCACGCTCCCCAGACTGTGGGCCACCCAGACTACGCGGTCAAAGCAAACTGGGCGGCCGCTCGATTTATTCCACTTATCGACATCCAGCGAATTGAAATTGGCGTCCATGCCGATCATGCGCATAAAGGTCGCGGCCACTCGTGCGTCGATTCGTTGCGCGATCGCCCGCTCGGTGACGCCGCTCGGATCGACGTAAACCCGCACGTCACCCAGAAAACCGGTCAGCAAACGGGGGGCTTTGACGAGTGATACGATCAATGTCCCAGTCCCTAGCACCTGATACGGCAGATAGAGGAACCATGCGGTCGGACCCAGATCAAGAATGACACGGGGATTCACCAATCGTCCGAGCTGACCCAGCCCCCACCGAAACACTTGGAATCGTGAATTCGTTCGGGCCTGCCACAACTCCCCGAAGAACTCTTTTTGACCCGGACCGAACCGCTTCCATTCCTCTTCAAAGGTCTTTTCCAAATCCGTATAGTTCCCCCAGTATCCGTCGCGAATATACGGCGGCGGCAGGATGAACTCCCGATCGGCCCGGTCGAAATGCTGATCATCGAAACCCGACCGGAGCGTTGCCGCCGTTTCAGTCGGCCTTTGTTCCCCCATGCCGTGCACCACAAAGATAGCTGAAGTGTCAACGGTTTCCGGAGGCAACCGTTGCTTCTTGGAAGAATCCTTTTCCGCTTCTTCCCGCGCGTCTCTCACCATTTCCAGGTGCCATTGGTAACAATGCTTCTCATAAATGCGGTGACGTCTCCATGCATACCGACTTTCACTCGGTTCCATACAAAGTCCCTCTCCCTTCCGCCTGCATGTCTCCCATGCCTCGCATCTTACGACCGTTCCATGTACACCCAACTACCTCACGCGAACGACTAAACGGATTCGAGATTCCTGCCGCCCGACCGGCTCGGCGAGATTCGACCGCGGCGGTCGGCGAGGCTCGCCGTACAATCGCCCGACTGATGATATTGGGTCGAGATGTTACCCTGATGATGCACTCATAGATAGGGTAACAAGGGCCGAACTGTCAAACATATTTTGCCGGCTATTGCGTGCCCCAGTAATCCCATCTTTGTAGGTCAACCTCGTCTTCGAGGTTGACATCTTCTGCTGGAATCTACTGCGCAACCGTGCCGTCGGGCCTCCGACCCGACGGCTCTTGGTTTTCGTGGGCGGCAGACGCCCTGATGCTGTCCCGTAAGACGCAAAATGTGTTGTGTCGGTTCTTGCGTCACCTCCGCAGGAGGTGACGTGTGAACCGGCACTCTTTGGATCTCAACAAGTTGGGGGGCGGCAGGTCGCACGTTCGTTTGGGCCGGACGAATGACCCGCCGCAACTCTTATTACTTATGGGACGCCCCCCTCGTCTGCCCCAGTTTCGCTGTCAACCCGCTGTTGTTTCATTTCACGCTTGCGTGTATGGATAGATGCGTCCAGATGTGAAAGGGAGATCGCTGAACAGGGAACCCTTAAATTCGATAAAACGAAGCCATTTTACGGCGACCGAAAATCGCCATGAGACTTTCTTGCGGCCCCGCAAATCGAAGCCAATTTTCGCCTCTGCCTTGAATGTCAACGACTTATCGAACGATTCACTCACTCCCCGGGGCGCAAATCAAAGGACCGTGCAATACGAAGCCAATTTTGGTCCGTGGTGGACGTTCCTGTCCCCCACAACCGGGCTTCTGTCGGTGGACAGAAGTATCCGCCGACTACGAACCATGTCACTAATACTTCTTCCGCCGCTCGATCAGATAGTTCGAACCGGGAAGCTGTTTGGCCGCTTTCTTGAGATCGGCCAGCATCTTGGACATCTCGCCCATGTGGTGAAACGTTCTGTTTTCGTTGATGACCACCGCAATGCTTATGGTCAGGATCGGGTACGACTCCATTTCGCCCCGCCGGTTGGCGGTCGAAATGAATCCGCGGTCCCGGTCGGCTTCGGCATAGCGATAGGGGATGATCGCATCGAAACATTTGATGATGGCCGGACAGACTTTTTCCACCAGATTGCGCGGGATGACGAAGATGAAGTCATCGCCGGCAATATGCCCGACGAATCCTTCGCGGCAACAATCGAACACGATATCGCGTACGATCTGCGCCGTCAGACGGATGATTCGGTCGCCGAATGCATACCCGTAGTAGTCGTTGTAGGCCTTGAAATTATCCAGATCGGCATAGCAGACCGCGATCTCGTCGCCCCGTTCGAGCTGACGCTGGATCTCCTCCTCGATCATGGTCGGGCCGGGAAGCCGGGTCGAGGGGTTCACCGACAGGTCGCGCCGACTTCGGCTGATCACCCGTCGGACACGGACCTCGACCAGTTTTTCCACCCACTCGCCATAGATGAACTCTTCGACGCCGTTCTGAAACGCCGCTATAACCGTCGCATTGTCCGGTTCCGGGTGAAACAAAATGACAGGGATAATGCTCAGAAATACGTTGAACTTGATCGCCTGAAGCAGTTCAATCTCCGGCGCCAGGGTTGTCCGCGACCCCATCACAATGGCGCACAATGGAAATCGGCGCGAGATCAGAATCAGCGATGCGAAGTCGTCGAAAAAGTGAAACGAGGCCTTCTCGTTCCGGAAGAACTGCCGGAGGTGAAAATCGAGATCGACCCCGGTTTGCCGGACGGCAAAATGGTAAACCGTGCCAATATCAGCCCGGTCGGCGTTTGAAACCGGCCAGCTCTCGAGGGTGATGTTTTCGGTGCTCTGCAACTATATAGTCCCGATCAATGCGCGTGTAAATCTCCGTGGTCGTTATATCGGCATGACCGAGCATTTCTTGCACTACGCGAAGGTCCGCCCCACCTTCAAGCAGATGTGTGGCAAACGAATGTCGAAAAGTATGTGGAGTGACTTTCTTGACTATTCCGGCCGACCGAACCGCTTTGCGGATCAGTTTCCACATCCCCACCCGCGAGAACTTCTTCCCTGTTCGATTTATGAACAGAATGCCACCGATCTCACCCGTTCTACGAGCATCCGAGAGGTATGCCGAGAGGGCCGTCCGGGCATAATCCCCCAGCGGCACCAGACGCTGTTTGTCCCCCTTGCCGATCACCCGCACGAAACCCGCTTCGAGTTCCAGGTCGTTGCGGCGGAGATTAATGAGCTCCGAGATGCGCAGTCCGCACCCATAGAGCATTTCCATGATCGCCCGGTCCCTGGCGCCATTCAATTGGCCCCGGGCGGCCGCATCGATCACGCTCGCGACCTCTTTCGGAGAAAGATAATCGGGATGATAGCGGGCGAGTTTCGGCGTGGGATACTGATCAATCGGGCTTTTCTTGATTTTGCCGCCATCTTTCAAAAACGCAAAGAAGTGCCGCAGAGCCGACACCTTACGGGCAATGGTGGTCGGACGCCTGGCCTCGCGGGACAGGCGCGCCACGAACGCCGCCACCTGTGCCGAAGTCGCCTGCCGGATATCCTTGACCGCACCGATGGTGGCGAACTCCGCCAGATCTATCCGGTAGGCACTGATAGTGTTCGAAGAAAGCCCCCGCTCCAGCCGGAGATGTTGCAGAAAATCATCGATCAGAAGTTCGTTGACTCCCTTGACTTCAGCCGTGACCGATTGTTTGCGCGTCGATTTCATCATTCATCCCCGGTGCGCGATAGCCGCCACAGCAACCACGCCGTGACCAGCTTCGGAGAGCGTTCTTATCGCCTCGCTCACGGTCGCGCCGCTGGTGACCACATCATCGACCAGCAATATGCCGTCCTGGCGTTCGTCGGTCGGTTCAGCGGTAAATACTCCCTTGATGTTCTTCGCACGCTCACTCCCGGACAATCGGCTCTGGGCACGTCGATGCTTGGTGCGGATTATCAGGTCGGCGCGCAGATCGACGTCGAGTTTGTCGGCCAATTGCGAACCGAACAGTTCGGCCTGATTGTATCCGCGCATATATTCCCGCCGTGGATGCAGCGGAACCGGAACAACGGCGCATACTCCGAGTTGTTCGAGACGGTCGCGCTGTCGGGCGGCCAGTTCGCTCGCCGCCCATCCGGCGACCCGGTACACATTGCGGAACTTAAAAGCGATCACCATTTGCTGGAGCGATCCGACATGATCCCCCAGCGCGAACAACGGGACCGAATCGGTACAGGTGGCGCAGGTGATCCCCGCCGTGATAGGGACCGCGCACTTAAGACAAATCGGATATTCGAGATACTGAACCGCTCGCGCGCACAGGGGGCACAGCAACTGCTCGGAATCCCGGGCGGCGCCACAACTCAAACAGAGCGGCGGGAAGACAAACTCCAGCGCCGTTTCCATCCAGTGGGCAACCGGTCCGGTCAGCATCGGCGGACTCCGGGATACTGAACTACGACTTAAGTGCCAAGTTGCTTGAGCAGATGTCTGGCCTGCTCGGCCGCTTTTCCATTCGGCTCAAGCTCGAGGTACCTGTTCCAATAGTAGCGCGAGGAATCGATCTGTTTCAGGTCGTTGTACACAATCCCGATGTTGAAAATGCAGATGGTGTGCTTCGAGTCCTGTGCCAGCACTTTCTGAAATTCTTCCAGCGCCCGCTTGGCCAATCCCATGCCGTGCAGACAGGCGCCGTAGTCGGTGCGGACATCGACCGACTTGCCATCGATGGCCAGCGCCCGGCGGTAACATTCGGCCGCCATTGGAAACTCCGCGTTATCCATATGGTGGTTGCCGGCATCAACCAGACCGGCGTAATCGGTCGGCAGATTGTTTAATTGCGGCATCTCGGCTCCAGCCATCTCCTGCGATCCCGGCCCGGTAAGCGGCGGATGCTGTGGGGGCAGACCCTGGTCCGCCGGATTTGCCGATTGCACGGGCGCCTCCGGCCTGGGCGACGGTTGCCTCAGTACGAAGTATGCTGTTCCCGCCAGCAGGAGCGCGGCCACGATAATGATGGTATCACGCATGCCCGTTGATTTGCCGGTGGCCGCGCCCGCTCGACCCTTCAGGTTTGCGCCGCAGTCCGGGCAGTATTTTGCGGTAGTCTGCGCGGTGTGTCCGCACGACGGACAGGATATGGTTGTCATCTGCAATTGTCCTTTCTCCTTTATTGACGAGCGCAATATACATTGGTTTACATAAGAGTGCAACGGCGTCGTCGTAGCCGGATCGCGCAAATAACTGATGACTTCGGTCTCGCCGGCCCTTATATTTGTCGCCAAGAGACAATGCTCTGACAAAAGGATAAGTGTAACTATGAAAGCTCTGAAAGTCCTTCTGCCGGTACTTCTGACACTGTTGCCGATCGTCGCCAACGCCGCGTACACCATCACCCCCGATTCGATCCTCAAGCACATTGCCATTCTCGCCTCGGACTCGCTTGAGGGGCGCGAAGTCGGCGAGCCGGGCGAATGGAAAGCCGCCATGTACATTCAGGAGATATTCAAGCAGATCGGTCTGGAACCAAAGGGCGATCCGGGCCAGTATTTGCAGGCGTTCGGCTTCAACAAGCAGATCGATTTCGGCCCCGGCAACAAGCTGGTGGTCAACGGCAAGTCCCTGCAGATCCGCGAGGAATTCCTCCCCATGTACCAGTCGGCCAGCCAATCCTTTGATTTCCAGGAGGTCGTGCCGGTGGGATATGGCATCACCTCCGAGGATTCATCCTATGACGACTACAAGGGATTACAAACCGAGGGCAAAGCGGTTTTGGTCATGCGTGACGCCCCCAAAGCAGAATCCAATCCTCATGTCGATTTTTCCAAATACAATTCCCTGACCGATAAGATCACCAACGCGCTGGCCCACAAGGCGGCGGCTGTCTTCTTTATTACACCGCCTGATCAAGACGACACCCTGATGAGCATGGGCGGCGCGCATGTGGCGGTGAAAGATATTCCGATCATTTTCCTTCGCCGGAAGGGTCTTGAGAAACTCGGCCTGGATCTGGCTGAACCGGGAGCATTCAGCGCCGTCGGCCGGACTGAACTGATCCCGATCAAAGACACCGGCTACAATGTGGCAGGGTATCTCTCGACGGGGAATGACACCGTCGTCATCATCGGAGCACACTACGATCACCTCGGCTGGGGTGGCAAGGGAAGTTCCCGGTATCTAGGCAAAGAAAAGAAGATCCATTACGGCGCGGACGACAACGCATCGGGGACCGCGGCCATGATGGAACTGGCGCGTCACTTTTCCTCGATTAAGTCCCAGCTTCATTATTCCATTCTCTTTGTGGCCTTCTCCGGCGAAGAGTCAGGGATTCTGGGTTCGTCCTGGTATGTAAAACACTGGACTATCGATTCGAGCAAACTCCGGATGATGGTGAATCTCGATATGGTGGGTCGCCTGCGGGCGCAGGACAAAGGGCTGGCGATTTTCGGCACCGGCACCTGCACCGAGTTCAAGCAGTATTTTGACAGCACCCTGACCGACAGCACGATGAAGCTGAACTTCCAGGAATCCGGCACCGCCCCGTCCGATGTCACCGCATTTTACAACAATGGGATACCGGTGCTCTTCTTCTTCACCGGCCAGCACGAAGACTATCACACGCCGGAAGATGTCGTCTCAAAAATCGATACCCATGGCGTGGTGCAGGTGACCAATCTTGTGGAGCGAATCGTCAACCACTTTGATCAGGCGGGCGGACATCTGGCGTTCCAGAAAACCAAGGATTCCGAAACCGGGCGCATGAAATCGTTTTCGGTGACCCTGGGCGTCATGCCGGACTATGTGGCGACGGTCAAGGGGATGAAAGTTGACGGCGTGTCGCCGGATCGTCCGGCTGAGCGCGCCGGTATCGTGAAAGGCGACGTCATCATTCAGATGGGCCAGTACAAGATCGACGACATCTACGCGTACATGAGCGCCCTCGGCAAATTCCGCAAGGGTGACTCCTGTCAGATAACAGTAGAGCGCGGCAAGGACACGCTGAATTTGATGGTGAATTTCAAGTAACGGTGGTTCAGACGCGCTGGGCCAGATCGGCGTCGCTGTCTTCCCCGCGCCGGGATCGCTGGACGCTGATCACACCCTTGATCTTGCGTACCTTGTCGATCACCCGATTGAGGTGCGAGAGGTTGGAGACCTCGATGACAAACCGCCCGCGGGCGGTGGTGTCCTGTGTGAACATCTCCGCGCCCCGGACATTGGTGTCCGAGTCGGCGATCGCCTCGGTTACGTCGCGGAGCATGTTCTTGCGGTCTTCGACGATCAGGTCAAGCTGAACGACAAACGACTCGCGCGGACCGGCATCCCAGCTGACCGCAATTTTCCGCTCCGGATACTTGTTCCCCAGCTCGATGGCGGCATGACACTCCGCATTGTGTACCGTCACGCCGCGTCCTCGCGTGATGAATCCCACGATATCCTCACCGGGCACCGGCTGACAGCACCCGCCGAAGCGGAACATCATATTATCAAGTCCCTGAACACGGACCCCCTTCGAACCGCGGATCCGTTCCAGCGCGCGCTCGACAAACCCGGGTTCGACCGGCTTTTCTTCGGGGGCAATAAGGGCGGTCAGACCGCCAGCAGTCAGCGACCCGTTGCCGATGGCCGCGAAAAGATCATCAACGGATTTCTTATTCAGCTGTTCGGCGAACTCCTGAAGCAGGTCGTCGGACGGCAGACTAGCCCGCAGTTCCTTGAGTTTGCGCTCGACGATCTGTCGGCCAAGTTTGACTGACTGATCAAATCCCACCTGCTTGAGCCAGCGACGAATCTTGGAACGAGCGTACGACGTCTTGACAAGCTTCAGCCAGTCATGGGAGGGGGTTCGATTTGGATTGGTGATGATTTCGACCATATCTCCCGACTGAAGCGGTGTGGAAAGGGGCTGGAGCCGCCCGTTGATTTTGGAGCCGGCGCAATGCAGGCCGACCTCGGTATGAACCAGAAATGCAAAGTCGAGCGGCGTCGATCCCTTGGGCAGGTGCATCAGCTTGCCGTTCGGGGTATAGACGAAAATATCCTCCGAGTACAAATCCATCTTGAGGTATTCGAGGAATTCAGACGGATTGGTCATGTCCTTCTGCCAATCGAGCACGTCGCGAAGCCACCTGATCTGCAGGTCATCGCGGCTCATCTGCTGGCGACCTTCTTTGTACAGCCAGTGGGCGGCGATACCGGCTTCGGCGGCATGATGCATGTGATGAGTGCGAATCTGGATTTCGACCATCCGGTTGTGCGGTCCGAACACGGTGGTATGCAGAGAGCGATACCCGTTCGGCTTGGGGGTGGCGATATAGTCGTGGAATCGCTCCGGCACCGGCTTCCACATGGCGTGGATGATCCCCATAGCATGGTAACACTCCCGCTCACTGTTGACCACCACCCGGATCGCGAGCAGATCGTAGATTTGCTCAAACGGAACCTTGCGATATTTTATTTTGCGGTAGATCGAGGACAAGTGTTTCGCGCGACCATAGACGGTAGCGATTATCCCATCTTTGGCCAGCACATCCTTTATAGGCGTGACCACCTCGGCGATGTACGCTTCCCGTTCCGCCTTCTTTTCCTTGACGCGTTCGGCCAGGTCCTGATAAACATCCGGTTCCGTGTATTTGAACGCCAGGTCCTCGAGTTCTTCCTTCAATTTATGAATGCCCAGGCGGTGCGCGAGCGGGCAATAGACGTCGCGGGTCTCCAGCGCGATTCGCATCCGCTTTTCCGGAGGAAGGTGTTCGAGCGTGCGCATGTTGTGAACCCGATCGGCCAGTTTGATCAGGATGACCCGGATGTCCTTGGCCATCGACAACAACATCTTGCGGAAATACTCGACCTGCTGTTCCTCGTAGGAACTGAAATGCACGGCGCCGATCTTCGTGACGCCGTCCACGAGCTCGGCCACCTCATCGCCGAATTCGCGTCGGAGATCGTCGAGCGTATATTCGGTGTCCTCGACCACGTCGTGAACCAGACCGGCCACGATACTCTCGGAATCCATATGGAGTTCGGCCAGCACGAACGCCACTTCGAGACAATGCTCCACGAACGGTTCTCCCGACTGCCGTTTTTGTCCGGCATGAGCCATGTCGGAAAATTCATAAGCGCGGCGAATCTGCGCCACATCCAGATTGGCGTTGAACGATTCGATATGAATGATGAACTCCGCCAAATTCATAATGACCGCCCGGATGCTGCAGGCGCTTGCTCAAGCACGGCCCAGACGGCGTCAGCTACGGTCGCGACCGCCAGCGAGCGCATGCAGTTGCACTTCTTTTGCGGACAGCGACAGACCGCGACGGATGGTTGAAGCACGCGGTGTCCCTCGCCGAGCGGCCCCCATCGCACCGGAGACATCACCCGCTTGCTCGGATAGAGTCCGACCACCCGGGTGCCGACCGCCGCGGCCAGATGAAGCGGGCCGGTCGAATTCGAAACTACGAGACGGGCGCGCGCCAGCACCGCGGTCAGGGTGCGAAGATCGGTGTCGCCGGCGATGGTGGTCGGCCGGATGCGCATGGCCGAGACCATACGTTCTATAATTGGCGTTTCAGACATCGAACCGCTTATAACAACGGGAATTCCTTTCTGCTGTATCTCATCGACCAGTTTCTGATAATGCTCAAGCGGCCAGCTGTCGGCCGAACCGCCGGAACCGGGATGAATCAGTACAAAATCGCCGACAACGCCTCGCCCTTTCAGTATGTCGTCGGCATGCTTCTGCTCCCGTTCGGTTATATTGACCCGGGGGGTCGCGACGGTCGGACCATCGACGAAGAATTTGAGGAAATCAAGATTGTATTCCGCCTCGTGCTGTCGGTTGGATTTGCGGCTGTGATGAATATGATGATTGAAATATAGAGAATGAAACCGCCGCGAGGTGCCGATCCGATGCGGCACGCCGACCCGGTACAGGAGGCGGCAGACATGGGGTTCGGGATAGAGCACGACCGCGACCTGATACCCCGCACGCTGGACTTTGGACTGCAGTTCAATGCGATATCGTCCGTTCATAACCAGCTGGTCGTGCTGGACCCGCACGATACCGTCGATCCGCGAATTATTCTCAAGCACCGGCGAGGCATACAGAGAGGCCATGACGTGCACTTCGCAATCGGGATAGCGCAGTTTTATCGACTCGGCCAGCGGCACGGCCATCAGCAAGTCACCAATCCGGTCGGTCCGGCTGACCAGAATCTTCGATCCGGGCATGATATTCAAATCGGCGGCCATATAATCTTTACTTTCCGGCCTTCCTCTGGAGTTGACGCAGTTTGGCATACTTGATAAACACCGCGCATGACGACAACACTGAAATCATGAGACCTTCCATACCATCCAACAATCCGGCCTTTGAAATATAATGTTTCACGAACGCCGCCGCCGGACGAATCGTCAGGTCGAAGAGTCCGGATCGTTCGCCCCTGGCTAGGGCTTGCTCGGCCCCCATAGTCGTGTACCGGTTAAACTTTTCAAAGTAGATTTCGAGGGTTGGATAGCTGTAGTGTAGCAGGTCGCGGCGGCAATGACCGACCGGACCGTCAACTACGAGCGACTCGTGCACCGTGGCGTCGGTGAACCGCCCCCTGCCCTTGCGAAAGAGGCGCGCCACGCGGTCCGGATACCAGCCGCAGTGACGTATCCAGCGGCCAAGAAAATTGGTGAGGCGCGGCATGTCGAATCCATCGCACGACGGCGCCCCGGCTATGATGCCCTTGATTTCTTCAGCCAGCTCGGCCGAGAGCGCCTCGTCGGCGTCGATCGACAGGATCCACTCGCCGGTGGCTTGATCGACGGCGAATTGCTTTGCCGGTCCGAATCCGGACCATTCGATGGTGAAAGTCCTCGCGCCGAACTGGCTCGCGATTTCGACGGTCCGGTCGGTGGAATGACTATCAGCCATGATGATTTCATCGGCGAAGCGCACCGATTCGAGACACCGGGCCAGGTTGGTTTCTTCGTTGTGGGTGATAATGACAACCGATAAACGGGTCATGGCGCCTACATCCGCTTCTCGGCCAGGACTTCATGTA
>JACRAV010000174.1 GCA_016213305.1 Candidatus Zixiibacteriota bacterium
CAGCCGCCAAGTTCGGTCGCCGGGTGAAGCTCTAAAAGTGGCGGCTCTGCCATACTGAATATTGTCCGCTCCCCATACGTCCATGTAAAGGAACTGTCGATAACCCTTAGTGTTGCATTGACAAATAGGCGTTTGATTGTAGATTAGTTAATTGGAAAGCATACTCGCCGGTCTCCGCCCGTTTGTGAAAGGATAAGCATGTTACCCGCTTCGCTTCGAATACTCCTCTTCACCCTGCTACCGTTAACCCTGGTGGCGGCGCCCGAGCCGTCGAGTCCTCCGACGTCCGCCACAACGCTTTCCACCGACGCCGTTGTCGTGGCCAAAGCCGCCACTCCGTTATCCGATGCGGTCAAGGATTTTCTGGCAACGCGCGATGGTGATAATGCCAAAGTGTGGGTATTCTTCACCGACAAAGGGGTATTCACGCGCGCCGAATTCCAGTCCGCGGCCGCATCGGTGGCCATCGGCGAGGCGGCTCTGCAACGACGTGCCAAAACGGGTATGGATAAAGTGGTATTCGCCGACCTGCCCGTGCGACAGGAGTATGTCGATCAGGTGGTGGCGCAAGGAGCGACGCTTCGTTGGAAATCCGCGTGGCTGAATGCCGCCAGTTTTATCATACCGTCGGGCAAACTGTCGGCCATTGCTTCTCTTCCTTTTGTCGTCCGCATGCAACCGGTTGCGGTCAGCAAGCGAATCGCGGAGCCGCTCGGAGTTCTGCCCGACGCCACCCGAACTGGTGGCCCCGATGCGGCGCTCTCCCCGACCGCCTTCAATTATGGGACTGCGTCGGCCCAGCTCTCGCAGATCGGCGTTCCGTCGGTACACGGTAAGGGGTATCACGGCGAAGGGGTCACGCTGGCCATGTTCGACACCGGCTTTCGGACCAGCCACGAAGTTTTTGCCGCCGCGTTCTCGGAGGGACGATTTATCGCCCAGTATGATTTTATTTTTCATGACAGCGTGACCGCCAACCAGCCCGAGGATAATGCCGGAGCATGGAATCACGGCACGCTCACCTGGTCAACCGCCGCCGGAATGAAGGACGGTCTTCTGTACGGACCGGCTTTCAAATCAAAGATCATTTTGTGCAAAACCGAAGATATCCGTTCCGAAACGGCGATCGAAGAGGATAACTGGCTGGCCGCGGTCGAATGGGTGTCGACACTTGGCGCTGACGTGATCAGTTCCTCTCTGTCGTATTCGGACTGGTACACCAATGCCAGCTATGACGGCAAGACCTGTATTTCAACCAAGGCCGCCAATCTGGCCGACTCGCTTGGCATCCTGGTAGTCAACGCCGCCGGCAACTCCGGTCCCGGCTCGCCGTCGATTGGCGCTCCCGCCGATGCGTTTTACGACATCACCGTCGGAGCGGTGTATGCGGATAATCTCCTGGCTAACTTTTCGTCGCGCGGCCCGACCTTCGATGGCCGCATTAAACCCGAAGTTTGCGCACGCGGCGTCAGCACCGCCTGCGCCACGTCAGCCGCGGACTACACTTACGGGAGTGCATCGGGAACGTCACTCTCGACGCCCCTGGTGGCCGGGGCCGCCTGCCTGCTCATTCAGGCCCGTCCCTCATTTACACCGCGTTTAATCCGACAAGCTCTGATGGAAACGGCCAACAATGCCGCCACACCAAACAACAATTACGGATGGGGGATCATCAACACCGATGCCGCGCTGGCTTGGGGTGCACGTATCGCCGCCGACGTCACCACGGGGAACGCACCGATGACCGTCCATTTCACCGGAACATCGAGCGCCTCTCTCGCCCCTTCTTCGTGGCTGTGGGATTTCGGCGACGGTAATACCTCGACCAGCCAGAACCCCGCCCATACGTACACCCTGCCGGGAATGTACACGGTCTCTCTGACGGTGGGAACCGCATATGGGTCAATCTCCAATTCCAAGCCGGGAATGATCACAGCTTTCGGTGACACGCTACGCTTCATAGGCGACTCCGCGTTCGCCGGACAGAGCGTCATGGTGTCGGTGCAACTGACCAATTCACAGAGCTTGCAGAGCATGATCCTGCCGGTCAAACTCCCCATCACGCCGTACCGCGTAACGCTGGACTCGATTCGCCGGGGCACTCGAACTCAGTACTTCGAGGCCATGTCCGCTCTCGGCTGGGACACGTTCAATAATCGATATACCATGGAATTGATCGCTGATAACGGAGGCGGGGCGCCGGCCCTGAGTCCGGGCGAAGGTGAAGTTTTGCGCGTCTATGGCCGCATCAATAAGTTTGCATTGGGCGGCATTGCGACGGTAGTTGATACCGCCGACCTGCCGAGCTTCAGAGTGCGCCTGACCAGTAGCTTGATGAGCTATGGCCCGGTTGTCTTTCCGGGCCAGATTGCTACAAAAGGAATCCTGCGTTGCGATGCGGACTACAGCAACGACGGTAGCCTCGACATCTCCGATGTCACGGCGTTAATCAGTTATTTATTCTTATCCGGTCCACCCCCGGTTACCGTCCAGTCGGATGATTGCGACGGCGACTTGGGCATCGACATCTCCGACCTGACCTTGCTCATCGGGTATCTCTTTCTTGGCGGCCCCCCACCGGTCAGTCCGTAATATCGAATTGTCGCGACATATAAAGAAACCGGCTGAACATCCCAGCCGGTTTTCTCTTTCGCGCGATGATGTCCGTCTCGTCAGATGGTGAACTTGCCGTTTCGGTAAATGACCTTGCCGTCGGCGGTGATTTCCGCGTCCTGTCGAAGGTCACAGACCATGTCCCAGTGGAGTCCGCTCTTGTTCTTCCCGCCCGCCTCGGGGATCGAGGCCCCCACCGCCAGATGGCAGGTGCCGCCGATCTTTTCATCGAACAAAATGTTTTTCGAGAATCGTTTAATCTCGTAGTTGGTGCCGATAGCGAACTCGCCCAATCGGCGGGCGCCGGGATCCATATCGAGCAGAGCCGTCAGGTACGACTGATTCTTTCCGGCGGTTTCCTCCACCACCTTTCCATTCTTGAACACCAGCCGGACATCCTGTACCTCCCGACCGCCATATACCGCCGGGAAGGAGTAGCGGATATGCCCGTTGGCGCTGTCTTCGAGCGGCGAGGTAAATATTTCGCCATCCGGGAAATTCTCCGTGCCGGCACAGCTGACCCACTTACGGCCTTTGACTCGAAGGTACAGATCGGTGTCGCGGGATCGCACGTGAATCCGGTCAACCCGATCGAGAATCCGTTTCAGCCGCACTTGCTCTTTGGCCACCTTCTTCCAGTGGGCCACCGGATCGCCCGAGGTGATGTGCCCGGCCGCATATACGAAATCCTCATAATCTGATAGCGAAAGGTCCGCTTCCTGAGCATCGGCCGGGGTCGGGAATTGAGTCCCCACCCACCGCATTGTCCCCCGCCCGACGCGGGCAAACAATCGCTCCAGGATCGGCCGGCGTGCTTTCTGTTTCATCGCCTGACGTTTCGGATCGATCCCGGCCAGATACCGGGTATTGCGCGATCCCCAGATCACCAGGAGAGCGTCGATCTTCTCAATCTCGAACTTTCCGATCGGCGACACAAACTGAAGTTGTTCCGGCGTTCCATGCTTGAGCAGAAACTCGTCGGTGTCCGGTTCGACAATCTGGTAATACGGATTCGCCCCGGCTTTCAGCGCCTCCTGATATGCCGCGGTGATAAGCGGCGTGGTCGAGACTTCGCCTTGAATCCTCAGCAAGTCCCCCTTTTTGATTCGAAGAGAATAATGCACCAGTACTTTGGCCAATTTGACAACTCGTGGATCCACTACCTGTTCCTTTCAATTGTTACTCAACTATGCTTTCCAGTCGGAGGAGAAACCGTTTCATCGGCAAGCCACCACCGTATCCGCCCAGACCGGTCGAGGACACCACCCGATGACACGGGATGACAATCGGAATCAGATTGCGGGCGTTGGCCGTTCCGACCGCCCGCGAGGCGGCCGGATTTTTGACCGCCCCTGCGATCTGGCCGTAGGTTTTCGTCTTGCCGAAGGGAATGCGGGAAACTTCCCTGAGAACTTTGGCGTGGAAAGGCGGCGCTTGAAGGTCCAGCTTCAATTCGAATCGTCGCCGCCGGCCCGCGAAGTATTCGGTGATTTCCCGTTCGACGCGCTGATTGAATTCCCCGCCGGTCGTGATCTCGTAATCGGAGAACTTTTGTTGTAGCATGTCCTCGAACCAGGCCGATGTTTCGCTCGGCAGAGCCAGCAGGGCCAGCCCTTTCTCGGTCGAGGCCACCCGAATCATCCCCAGCGGCGATTTGAACGAATGTATCCAGATTTTTTTCATGGCGCGTCCTTTCCTGGCAGGTTTCCGTTGCCCAGTAGTACCGCCAGATCGGTGATGCTGTCAATCACATAATCGGGGTTCGAGTTCCGCAGATCGGTCTCCCCGCCATACGGCGAGCGGACCGCCACCACTGTCACCGGAAGAGCCTTCGCCGCAAGCACGTCGTTGACCGTATCGCCAATCACCAGCGTCTCCGCGGGATTCGCCCCGAGTCGGGTCATAGCCAGCCGGAACGCCTCCGGGTCGGGCTTCACTTTCGCGACATCATCTCCCCCCACCAGCACATCAAAGGTGTCTCCCCAGCCGAACTTCTCGACAATCGCCTCGACATGCCGCCGAACCTTGGTGGTGGCGATAGCCATACGACACCCCCGGCCGCGCAGGTGCGCAACCGCCTCGCCCGCCCCGTCCAGCAGGTACGATGAGGACACCACCGTTTCCGCCGCCCGATCCTGGAAATGGCGATACAGTTCTGAGAACGGTCCGACCCCGAAATCCGCGTACATCTGCTTTAGCGGGTACCCGATATACCTGCTGATATCCTCATGCGAGCGCTCCGAATGGCCCATGCGTCGAAGAGAATAGTTGACCGCATCGACCACCCCCGCCGATGAATCAATGAGCGTACCGTCGAGATCGAAAATGAGATAGCGGGCGGAGATCACAGCAGTTCATGCACCTTTCCAAGAATGTCGGTGACGGCCACCTGATGGGTTGTTTCAATCATGCCTATCCGTATCATCGCCACCATGATAGAACCGGACTCGACCGGTGTCAACGCCATGGTTCCCGACAGCGGCGCGCCGAACATGTCGGAAACATCAAAATCCACCCCGTTGGCGGTCAGGGTACGACCGATAATTTCAACTTGTTCGCCCGGAAATCCGATGACCAAGCCGACGTGGCGAACGCCCATCGAATCGGCAAATCGGACCAGTTCCCCCCGTTCGGGCAGAGCATACAATTGCGGCCGGCTGATAAAGAAGAAATTCGCCCGGTACGCCAGCGAATTGGAGTAAAGCCAGCTCCCCTGTCGAAGTCTTGGGCTGAGGGCATTGTCGGACAGCCGGAACACCTCGGGCGCATTTCTTGCCAGAAAGTTCACCGGCGCCGCCGGCGACAACAATTGCCAGAGAATCGCGAAGATCAGAAACGCAGCCGTGACCTGATACGTTCGCCCGGCAGAACGCTTCTTGCGCACTACCCGTCTCAGATCAACAAAAGTGAAGATGTAATACAGCGCCGGCAGACCGATCAAGAAAGCTCTTGTCAGTGCTGAGAACGGCAAGAGGAGCGACGCCATTGCCAGCACGACCGACAAAATCATGACCAGAAAGACAAAGACTCCAAAGGCGTACTCTTTCCAGAAACCATGCCCGATTCCCGGCACCAGCAGGTTCAGGAGAAACGCGAAGCCAAAGTCGTTTCGGTTCATCGATTTTCACTCCCCGGGGCTGTTCAGTTGGAGCACATTTTTGCCTTGCGTACGATCATTCTGATCGATCTAATCGACGTAGTATAAACAACTTTGGCCGGTTGTCGATAGTCCCCAGAGAGATGCGAGCGCACAAATATTGAGGACACGATTGGGCCATGCTTCTGTAACGTAATGCCGCATGGAAAGTTACGGGGAATGTGTATCGTCCGGCCCGAATCCCGAAACTATTTGCGACCGCCGATTGTATTAGAAGATAAGAAGTTAGGCGAACGCGGCAATCAGACGTCGGCTTGACTTGTCGGTTCAACCGACTAAATTGCGCATAAACAAGTGCGGACCCGGAGGTAAAATGTTTCGATACACCGTTCAGTTGTTTGGGATCACCGTCTTCGCTCTGACTCTTATCTGGTTTGCCGGACCCGGAGATGCCCAGCAGAACACTGCCAGAACCGAGCCGGTGCTCTGGGCCGACACTGTTCACATCAACCTCGATGAAGCAAATAAGACTGTCGAGGCCCCCAAACCATCCGGCGACTCATTCCTGCGATCCGTCAAGGCGCTCAACCAGGCGATGTTTGCCATTCGCAACAACTACATGGAAGACGTGGATGTTGACAAGATCACCAAGGCGGGTATCGACGGCATGCTTTCCGGACTGGATCGGTTTTCGGTATTGATGGAGAAGTCCTCGTACGACCAGCTCATGGAAAGCACGCACGGAAAGTACGAAGGGGTAGGGATGCAGATCGACGGCCGCAATAACCGCATCGTGGTCATCGCGCCGATCGAAGGAAGCCCGGCCTGGAAGCGGGGGATTCGCGCCGGTGATATCATCTGGTCAATCGACGGCAAGACCACCGAGGGGATGTCGTCGAACGACGCCTCAAAGATGATGCGGGGGGTGGCCGGTACCAGCGTGCTGTTGCAGATCAAACGCGAAGGGATTACCGAACCGATTGACTTCGAAGTCGAGCGCGCCGTCATTGAACTCAAATCCGTGAACTATTATGGGGTGGTTCCGGGCACGACCATCGGCTATGTCCGGCTGTCGCGATTCGCCGAGGAAACCAGCCAGGAACTTCGCGACGCCGTCTCTGCTCTCAACCAGCAGAATATCACCGGGTTGATTTTTGACCTGCGTTCCAACGGCGGTGGACTTCTCGATCAGGCCAAAGAAACGGCCGAGCTGTTTGTTAAACCGGGTAGCGACATCGTCTATACCAAGGGGAAGGACGAGTCATCCGAGCGCCGCTATAAATCCGAACGCCCCCCCATTTATCCGGACAAACCGCTGGTGGTGCTGGTGGACGAGGGTACTGCCTCGGCCAGCGAGATTGTCGCCGGCGCCATTCAGGACTGGGATCGCGGTATTATCATCGGGAACACCACCTATGGCAAAGGGCTTGTGCAGATGATCTTCCCGGTGTCGCAGGACGGCACGATGCAACTGAAGCTGACCACCGCCAAATATTATGTGCCGTCGGGACGCTGTATTCAGAAGGCCGAGATACAGGGAAAAAAGCCGATGGATCATCCCGATGTCGATGAAGACTCGCTTGGCGACACCCTATCAGTGAAAGACCGCGAAATCTTCTATACCAACGGCGGTCGGGTGGTCTATGGCGGCGGCGGTATTGTCCCCGATATCCCGGTTGATCGCGAACTCTGGAAGCCCATCGAACTTAATCTGTACCGCAAACAGATGTTCTTCGATTTCGCCGTGAAATATGTCGCCGACCATCCGGATACCCGGCCCGATTTCCAGGTCACCGATGAGACGCTGGCGGCGTTCAAGCAGTTCATCAAGGACAAGGGATTCAGCTACAAGTCGGCCCTTGAAGTTGCCGTTGATCAGCTCAGTAAAACGGTGACCCAGGAAAAGGACGAATCGCTCTTTGCTGACGGCCTCAAACAGATGCAGGAAGCGGTCAAGGCGGAAAAGGACAAGGACTTCGACCGGTCGGCCGACTATATACGCCGTGCCGTCCAGCGCGAGATCGTCACTGCCATCGCGGGCGAGCGGGGAGTCTATGAACATCAAATTCTGAAAACCGATAAATCGATCAAAGAGGCGGTGCGGGTGTTGACCACCCCCAAAGAATACGGCCGCCTGATCAAAGGCGACGGCGCGAAAAAGAAATCCGACAGCTGATTTTCGCCGACCCGGATACGAAATTGACTCGGGCGCTCCCAATCGGGGCGCCCGTTTTCATTCTAATGAAGCGTATCGATGGGCGGAAGGGCCGGTTCGAAGCGCTTTAACTTCCAGTCATCCGATTCCCGGACAAAAGTCAGGGTGACCGATTGATATGCCCGGCCGGCGGAATCGACGAGTGAGCAGTCAATCCGGGCCTTCTTGTTGTTATAAATGATCTCATACCGGCCGAATCTGGCAAACCGACCGGCCCGATCGGGACCCTCGGCGAAACTCAGCAGAGAATCGATCGTCATGCCGTCACGGATCATAGTGCGGGACGATAAAGAATCAAGGACCACGCCGTTCCGATCGCGGAGCGCCGTCTGGAGTCGGTCGAACCGGCTCTTGATGACGGCCATGTAGTCCCGCTTGGGGGTGCGCTCGCCGCAGGTCGCCATGGCCAGCGCCGCCACCACAATACTGATAGTGACTCCGGCGCGCATCGAGAGCTATCCTCTGCGTGTGGTGAGGCGATACAGGCCGTTGCCCCGCCGGGTGATCTGGCCGGTCTTCACCAGCTTATCCACTGTCTGGGTTGCGGTTAAATTCCAGAACCAGTACTTCAGCCCATGGATGGCCTTCTCCTGCACATACTGTTCCGCCACCGCTTTCACTTTGTCGCGCGTCGCGATCAGTATCGGAAGCGTCCCTTCGGTGAGCGCGCGCAGAGCCGGATGAACCGAGGTCGTGTCCCACAGAAAGATCTCGTACTTGTCATTGTCATCGAAGAAATAATCTCTGGTTTCTTTCAGCTGTTCGCCGGTCCACAGATTTTCCGGACATTTGAGTCTGGGGACCTTGTCCCCGAAAGTGATATTTACCAGCCGCGTCTGAACGTCGAGATCGAAGTACTGTCGTCCGTTGAAAAAGTCCCCCCCCTGTACGGCGTACATGAAGTTGGGAATGCGGGCATGGCAGGGATCGGTGGCGTAATAAATCTGAAGCGGCTCGGAACCGGCCACGAACTTCTGCCCCATATCGTACCACAGCGCCATAGCCGCCACCATGGGATACCGGTGATACGCAATCGATCCGGTATTGAGAAAATCGTTGGTGTCCGGCTTGAGGATGTCGGCTTTGACCAGACTGTCGAGCGTCCGGCCGTATGTCCGCAGATTTTTGGTCAAGAGCGAGACCAGATCATTGGACGTCTTGTCGGCCAGTTTCTTCAGTTCCTCCGCCTCCCGGGTCCCGATGACGGCGAAGAGATTGCGGACAGTATCGCCATTGCGATACATATATCCGTGGCTGGCGAGCCGGTCGATGATCGACCAGACAAAGGTCGTATCGCACATGCAGATTTGGGCAATCTGCCGGGGTGTGCGCCCGTCGTTCAGCAGGACGGGCAAAACATGCGAAAACTCGTTGTCGAAATCCGGCGAGTTGCTCGTCATCGGCGGTAGGGTGATTCGCTCCGCCCAGTATTTGGCCACCTGATCCGGCACATGGAATTTCAGAAAGAACGGCTGTTCAAAGACCTTGGTGGCGGTCGAGAGATCATCCAGCGTATCCACCACGTCAAAAATGATAATCTTCAGCGTCGCCGCTCCGTAATTGCCGGGGATATCGACCAGGGCGGTGATGGGTCGGCTGAACTGCGGTTCGATCGGGTGATTGGTGTGGGTCGTGCGCACCGGATTCAAATACTCGCCCTGGAACTTGATCTGGGTCTCCACCACGACAAATTTGACGTCGTCGGTGTTATTGGCAATTTCAAATGAGATGCGGTGTTTTCCCCACCGCAAATCGGGAGTATCAATCTTACCGACCACCAGGTCCGGCGTCTGCGCCATCGCGCAGGCCCCTACAGCCAGCAGGGTCGCAAGTGCTGAAATCGCTCGATGCATTCAATCCTCCTATGTCAATGAACGTGCGGCCAGCTGGCCGCATGCCGCTTCTATGTCTCTTCCTCGACTCTGGCGTACCGTCACGGCCATAACCCGGGGATTGAGTTCCCGTCCAAACCAATCGACCACCTCGTCGGCGGGGCGCTTGAACGGAAGGCCCGGAACCGGATTGTATGCCAGCAAATTTATTTTACACGGAATACCCCCGACCAGACGACCGAGGGCCTTAATATCCGCCATGGTGTCGTTAAACCCGGCCATAACAATATACTCAAATGTCACCGGCTGGTTGGTGACCTCGGTGTAATACCGCACCGCCTCCATCAGTTTGGTCAGCTTGAAGGTGTCCGCAACAGGCATTATCTTCAATCGCTTCACCTGCGTCGCGGCGTGGAGTGACACCGCCAGACGCACTTTCAAGCCACTCTCCGCCAATTTCTTGATTTTGGGCGTTATTCCCGACGTTGACACCGTAATCCGTCGGGCCGGAATCGCCAGACCCTGGCTCGAGGTCATAATCCGAAGTGATTCCAGCAGATTTTCGTAGTTATTGAGCGGCTCCCCCATGCCCATGAATACGACATGGCCGAAACTGTCGTCTCCGTACATTTGACGCAGGAACACCAGCTGTCCCACGATCTCCCCCACCGTCAGGTCTCTAAGCAGTCCCATCGTTCCGGTGGCGCAGAATTTGCAGGCCAGCGCGCACCCGGCTTGTGAAGAAACGCAGACTGTGCGCCGGTCGCGGTCCGGGATGAGCACCGTTTCGATGGGATGTCTGTCGGCCAGCCGGAATAAGAATTTTTCCGTACCGTCCTTCGACCTCTGCTTGCGGACCATTGTCAGCCCTTCGACCGTGTACCGCTCGGCCAGTTGCCGCCGGAGTTCGCGGCTCAGGTCGGTCATCCGGTCGAAATCATGCTGGCGGGCCTGGTACAACCACTTGAACAACTGGCGTCCCCGATACCGGTTTTCGCCCAGGGCCAGCAGAGCGGCTTGCATTTGATCGAGCGTGAGGCCCATCAGATTGATCTTCGACATAGATCGCTAATCTACCACAAATCGGGCCGGACGCAAGGTCATTATGGACTAAAGGTACACACGAAACCGACATCCCATTTCTTGACAGCCCCGCTCCGGTCGGGTATCATGGGAGTACGGACGGGGTGTGGCGCAGCCCGGTCGCGCGCTTGCTTTGGGAGCAAGATGTCGGAGGTTCAAATCCTCTCACCCCGACCATTTTTTTTTGGAGTTTCGATATATGTACCCGAACGTGAAACTTCGACCCGGTAAGGAAACAACCGTCCAACAGCGCCACCCGTGGGTGTTCTCCGGCGCTCTGGCGGAGCCGATCGACGAGCGCCTCCACGGAGCCCTCGTGCAGGTAATCGATTCCCGGGACAACATCCTGGGCGTCGGCACCTGTTCGAGGTCGTCGAGCATCGCGGTGCGTATTTTCGATTTTTCACCGGCCCAGATCGATACCGACTGGCTCGTCAGGCGTATCACTGCGGCGCATGAACAACGCCTCCGCCTCGGCTACGGACCCGATACCGCCACCACCGGCTACCGTGTGGTTTTCGGTGAATCCGACGGCATCCCCGGACTGGTGATTGATCGGTATGATTCGGCCATCGTCCTGCAACTCAGCACCGCCGGCCTCGAACGGCTCCGGCCGAAAATAATCGACGCCGTCACGCAGGTATTTGCGCCGCCGATTATCGTCGAACGATCAGATGTTGCGGTACGCAAGGACGATCTGCTCGCCGAATACAGCACCGTGCACCGGTGGAACGGTCCGGCGCCAATCACAATCATCGAAGACGGCATCAAGTATCAAGTCGATCTGGTCAATGGTCAGAAAACCGGATTCTATCTCGATCAACGCGAGTTTCGCCGCATGGTGCGTTCGCTGGCTGAAGGACGAAAGGTGCTGAATCTGTTTTCGTATACCGGGTCGATTGGAGTCGCGGCGCTCATTGGAGGAGCAGGCGAGGTGCTCAACATTGATTCCTCTGAAGTCGCGCTGTCGCAGTGTCCGATCAACGCCGAACTCAACGGTCTGCCGAAACATAAGATGCACACGGAAGCCGACGACGTTTTCCAGTTCCTGTCGCGCCAGAGCGAACCGGGGTGGGACATGGTCGTCATCGATCCGCCGGCTTTGATAAAATCCCAGCGAAATATCGAGGCCGGACGCAAGGCGTATCACTTTCTCTACCGGGCGGCGATGCGACTGCTCAACCCGGACGGTATCTTTGCTTGCTCCAGTTGTTCGCAATTCTTCTCTGCCGACGACATGGCGATTACTCTGCGTCGCGCCTCGGTCCAGAACGGTGTCAGTCTATTTCCGATCAAAGTACTGGGACACCCGGACGATCACCCGGTATCACTATACTTCCCCGAATCCTCGTATCTAAAGTCATTCATCTGCTCGACCTCCAGATAACCAGCCGCATCCCCAAAACTGCCAAATAATTCTACTTCGGAACGGTTAATGGACTGATGACACTTTTTTTGAAGTGCTTCTACAACAACGACTTAACGACAAATGGTGGGCATGGTAGCCATCGAATCCACAAAAGTCCCTTTTCTCATTGACTTCCCGGTCTAAACCTATACTATTGAAGTAAGAATCGAGATTGGTATGAGGTGTTTTGTGAAATTATTCACAATTCCGACGATGTATGGAAAGACGGCTAACGTCCGATTCTTTTCAGAGAGGAGGCATTCCGTATGACTGTCGATAGACGTGAGTTTCTCAAAATTGCCGGAGCCGGATCGGCGTTCCTGCTCGCCGGCGAGGCCAGGGCAACCGACGAACCGCAGGCGATTGATTGCGGCCAGACGTATGGCGTCCTCGTGGACACGGTCGTCTGCATCGGTTGCCGCAAATGCGAGTGGGCCTGCAACACCGAGCACAAATTGACCGATCTTCCCCTGCCGAGTTACGAGGACAAATCGGTGTTTCAGCGCCACCGTCGCCCGGAACACAATGCCTATACGGTGGTGAATCGTTTCTTCGATCCGAACACCACGAAGCCGTATTCAATCAAGGTACAGTGCATGCACTGCAACCATCCCGCCTGTGCGTCGGCCTGCATTGTCGGGGCTTTGCGCAAAGAAAAGCAGGGACCGGTATCGTACGATGCCTGGAAATGCATCGGGTGCCGCTACTGCATGGTGGCCTGTCCGTTCCAGGTGCCGGCATACGAATACAAGGAGCCGCTCAAGCCGCAGGTTCGCAAGTGCACCTTTTGCGCGCATCGACTCGAGGAAGGGAAGAAGCCGGCCTGCGTGAGCATCTGTCCGAATGAAGCGCTGACTTTCGGCACCCGTCAGGAACTGATGGACATGGCCCACGGCCGCATCACCGCTTCTCCCGAAAAATACAACAATTACGTGTATGGAGAGTCCGAGGTAGGCGGGACCAGCTGGATGTATCTCGCGCCCACCACCTTCGACCAGACGGAATTGCCGAAACTGCCCGATGAACCTATTCCGCCGATCACCGAGACGATCCAGCACGGCATTTTCAAGTCATTCATTCCGCCGCTGGCTCTGTATGGCATCCTGGGACTGATCATGCATTCGCTCAAAGGCCCGGAGCAGGAGGAGATCAATGTCTAAACACAACCATGCCGCGCCGGTGCGGGCGCCGTTTCTGTCCGCCGGCACCAAAGTCCTGGCGGTGATCGCCGGACTGGGCATCGCTTCATATATTTATCGTCTGTTCTTCGGGCTGGCATCCACCACCAATCTTGATAACCAGTACCCCTGGGGTATCTGGATTTCGATCGACGTCGCCTCGGGCGTGGCGCTGGCGGCCGGTGGTTTCACCACCGCCGCCCTGGCCGATATTTTCCACAAGGAGCGATATCATGTCATCGTCCGCCCTGCTCTCCTCACCGCCATGCTGGGATATACCTTCGTGGTGATCGGATTGCTGGCCGATCTCGGACGGTACTACAATGTCTGGCACCCAATGCTCCCTTCCATGTGGCAGGGGAATTCGGTGCTCTTCGAAGTCGGTATGTGCGTGATGATCTATCTCACCGTGCTTTATATCGAGTTTCTGCCGATTGTCGCCGAACGGTTCAAGGGACGCGTGAATCTTCCCGGCGTTCTGCGTATCTTAAACCGCTTCGTCGATTCATGGCTCACCGTCTGCGACAAATACCTGACCCGATTCATATCACTGTTCATTATCGCCGGGGTGGTTCTGTCCTGTCTGCATCAGTCCTCTCTGGGAACGCTGATGGTCATCGCCCCCACCAAAATGCATCCGCTGTGGTATTCGCCGATTTCACCGCTGATGTTTCTCCTGTCGGCGATTGCGGTGGGATTCCCGATGGTCATTTTCGAATCGATCATTTCGTCCCGCTCATTCAGGATTCCACCCGAGACGCCGGTGCTGTCGTCCATCGCCCGTTACACGCCGATATTGCTGGCGATCTACCTCGGCGTAAAGATTGGCGATCTGACGATTCGCGAGGCCTGGCCGTACGTATTTGACGGCTCCTTGAAATCGCTACTATTCATCGCGGAGATTCTGCTCGGCGTCGTCGCACCCGCCGTTTTGTTGACCATTCCCCGCGTGCGCAGATCAGTCGCCGGGCTTCTGATCTCCTCTTCGCTGGTTATCGGGGGCGTCGTCTTTAACCGAATCAATGTCTTCCTCGTCGCCTACCAGCCACTGTATCCGGTGAAGACGTATTTTCCGTCGATTTTCGAAATCATGGTGACCATCGGGCTGGTGGCCGCGCTGGTCCTGGTCTATCGGTTTATCGTGATGAATTTCCCGGTGATAGCCAAACCACCGACGACTCCGGCCGGAGTCAGACCAGCCGAAGGATGGCTGGCCGAAAGCTTGAGGGAGGTTGAGTGATATGCGTACATCGTTGATTATCTTCTTGCTGTGTATCGTTCTCGCGAGCGCGGCGGCCGCCCAAACGCAGGAGCGCGATCTTCCGAAGCTCAAATGCTCCGAGTGTCACACCTGTGCCACCCCCACTCCGGAGAACATGTGTCTGAAGCCCTGCCCGACTTTGCGAATCGCCCACCAGAAGGGGACCACACATCAACTGACCGAAGCCCCCTCGATGGTTATTCTTGATGAGATTGCCGACTTGTACGGTCCCGTGCACTTCAACCACAAGATTCATGCCGGGATGGCGGAAATGCAGTCGAACTGTCAGACCTGCCACCACTTCTCCCCCGCCGGGAAGATCCCGCCGTGCAAGGAGTGTCACGGCGCGCCCAATTCTCCGAACACGCTCAAGCAACCGGGGCTGAAAGGGGCATATCATCGGCAGTGCTTGAGTTGTCACCGTGAGTGGAGCCATGACACGCAATGCACGATTTGCCATGTTCCCCAGCCGGGCAAGGGGATGACATCGGTGTCGAGCGATTCGTCTGACATTATGGGCGTACCCCACCCGATGATCACTGTCCCGACCACGAAAGTCTATCGCACCCCGTATCCTCCGGGACCGATCGTGACCTTTTTTCACAAGGAACATGTTGAGTTGTTCGGCCTGAAGTGTGTCAGCTGTCACAAACATGAGAATTGCTCCAACTGCCACGATCTGCAAACGACTGAGAGACGGAAACGGACGCAGGCCGAAGTCCACGCCATGTGCGGCGACTGCCACAAGACCGACGACTGTGCGAAATGCCACGACTCGAAACAGAAACCGGCTTTCACCCATGCCAAAACCGGCTGGCCGCTCAATCGTTTCCACGACCAGTTGGATTGCCGCGCCTGCCACCCCACCGGAAAACAGATCGGGCGGTTGAACAACCAATGTGTCGCCTGTCATGCCGGGTGGAATCAGGGGAATTTCACCCATGCCGTCACCGGCCTTGACCTTGACGAAACCCACCGGGAAGTCGAGTGCGCCGACTGCCATGCCGACCGGAAGTACAGCGATCCGCCGACCTGCGCAGGTTGCCATGACGATAACCGTTCCTACAAAGACGCCCCACCGGGGAAACTGATCCGCCACTAACGGTTTATAAGCGGGAGCGCCGACACGCTCCCGCTTTTCATTGGACCCGCCAGCCGAACGGGCAGGTGCTGAGGATGCTCCATCGGGTGGACATCCCTGAACGCGCGGTTGTCCTCGAATCGGCCGGTATCCAAATTGTTGCCAGGTGGGGACGGTACGGTGAACTGTTCGCCTATGACGAAGACCCCGGGCGACTGTCGTTTACCAAAGTTGATGGGCGGGCCCCCCCGACTCGCCACATCCCCTATATCAAGTGGTCGCGAGCTGTAACCGGGCCTCGTGATTTTACCTTCGTCGGAACAAAATGTACTTCCACCCGCTGGTTAAGTGCGGCCGCTACCCGCTGGAGCATATTCAGAGAGTGACCGGGATAATCGGCGCTTTCCAGACGGGAGATCACCGACGGCGTCGTCTTTACCATCCGGGCCAGTTCTTTCTGGGTCAATCCACCCTTTATCCGTAGAGCGTAAATATCCCGGGCAATCTTGGCATTCACCCGCTCGCGGTCAAGCGCGGCCTGACGTTTCGGTTTTCCTTTGTAGAAGCGGTCGTGTAGAATCTGCACCGCGTCGGTTGTCTTCTTCTTCATCGTGCTCACTCCTTATGAGTATGGCGGCGCGGCGCCTGCTGGAATTTCGCGCGCCGCCGAATCGCCAGGATTATTTCGTTTTCCGGCACCTTCGCCTGTTGCTTCGAAAACCCGTGCAACAGGATCACCAGTTGCCGACCGTGAAAAAAGTAGAGTATCCTGTAGTTGACGGTTTGGGCCTTAACCCGCACCTCATAAATATCATCCCGCAAATAGTCGGCCTCCGGTCGGCGGAGTTCATGTCCAAGCTCCCGGAGTCGTTCGATCCGGACGACGATCTTGTCCTGGGCCTTCTCCGGCAATTGCGTGAACCAATTCAGGAACGGGACCTCGCCGTTTTCTTCGGCATATATGACTACTTCTGTCTTCGGCCCTTATAACCTCAATCTCCATCGGAAAGTTCGCAAATTTGCGAACTTTGTCAAGTCCCAAATTGGCGGGCGGTTGGCGGGTAATGGCTTTTTGGG
>JACRAV010000177.1 GCA_016213305.1 Candidatus Zixiibacteriota bacterium
ACCGAGTACAGCTTCACCGATGCCGCCTGGGGCGGCGATGGCCAGATCATCGGCGGTAACACGCGGTGCACGCCGACGGTCGCCACGGTGACCGTGGCCGGCCAGCCGACCGCTGTGCTCTTCCTGACCGGTGGAGCTTCAGGTTCGGTTTCCGCGTTTGACCTTTCCCTGAACTTCACGGCGGCTCCCACCCTTCTGTGGTCGGCCAACATCAATAATGGCTGGCTCGGTCACACGGCGGGCATGGGCGCCACCCGGTTCTATTATATCATCGTGATGACGGTTGGTTCGGACGAGTGCGTCTTCTGGGCGGCTGACGACAACCTGGTTTACGCGGCTTACGCGGCGACCGGTCTGCCGTACACCCCGTTCAAGGGCGGCAATGCGTCCTACACGCCGTTCAATCTCGGCCAAAGCTCCCAGAAGTCCGGTTGCACCGATGGCACCTTCCTGTTCTACACCACGTTCAACGCGGGTGGCGCAGGCGGTAAAGTCATCGCGATCAATCCGGCTACTGGTAACCAGGCCTGGTCGTACACGGCCGACAAGGCCCCTGTCCTGTTCCCCGGCAACCTCCTCGAGACCTTTGAGGGTGGTTGCTCGGTTGACGCCGGCGAAGTGTACGCCAACTCCCGCATTTTTGACGGCACACGACGGGGCGTCTTCTATCGCCTCAACGCCATCACCGGCGCTCTGTTGAGCTCGACGGCCGGCGATCGTGCCCGTCTGATGACTCCGATACTCGACAAGAAACTGGCTTTCGTGCCGGTGCTTCCTTCGTACACTGGACTTGGTCCGATCGGCGGTAACGTCGCGGCCCACGCCCGTAACGACGGATCGCTTGTCTTTGCGGCTCACAGCTATCAGTCCTATATGCTGGCGAACGGCCAGGTTGGAAATCGTGTCGATGGCGCCCTGTCATGCGAACCCGATTCTTCCGATCAGCTGTTTGTCTTCAACACGTCGGGCTACCTGAGCTGTTACAAAGCCGACGACGGCAATGAACTCTTCCATCGTCGCGTTGACCATGGCGGCGCCGCCGGCTTCCCCGGTGGTTCGGCCAGTTCAAACCCGGCCCCGAGTGAAGGCGGCATGGGCGCGATCGGCAAAGACGCCGCCGGCAATCCGCACGTGGTATTTGTTGACGTCTATGGTGGTATCTACGATCAGACGATCGGCAATCCGCGTCCTCGCCTGGAAATCTTAATGAACAGCCCTGTGACGGCGGTGCCGTTCCAGAGCTCGGCAGACACCATCGTGACGTTCCCGAACGTGTACACCAACACCGGTTGCACGCCGCTTATCATCTCGTTCACGGCCAGCATGACTTCGAACGGGACGACCAACCCGGTCGCCAACGGCGGGTCTTCCGCGATCAGCTCGCGCCTCGAGAGCAATTCGGCCTCCCTGGCTGACATGCTGTCCGGCAACGGCTTTATGGTGTATGAGACCGAATCCGGCATCAAGTCGGCCAATCGCGACCTCTTCGGTGGCGACGTGGACAACATCTCGGATATGCAGTTCGCCTCGGTTCGTCAATCGTATAACAATTCGGCCGCGGCTCTCCCGGCGTACCTGAACCAGAACCCTGGTTCGTACCCCGGCGACGTGTTCGATCCGCCGAATGGTAATATCGTGACCAACCCCGGCGACACCTCCGGCATCCGCGTCCATGCCAACGGCCCGCTCGTGAATCGCGGCCCGAACCCGTTCTATTGCGAGTTCACCGTGATCAACGATGTGGACTACTACCTGGATGATCCGGCTCGTCGTCCGGAACTGTACATGAACCTGATCGGCGGCTGTCTTGACGACACCACCACGCTGAAATTCGGCGCGGCGAGTGCCAACCAGCGGCTGGTGACCAATACCACTCGTATTGCCACCGGCGACTGGTCCGACGGTCCCGCGGGCCATCATGGGGTCAAGATCGACGGTCTGATCGAGATCACCTACCAGACCTTCTCTGCGTACGGCATCAACGAACGCCGGCAGGCCTGGAACTCTCAGGGATGGCACGGCGGCGGTGAGGATGGTTCATGGTGGAGTACCCTGGGCGATCCGAACTTCTGCGACAACAAGTGCAAGCCGACCCTTTCGACCGGTTTGGACCTCGGTCAATTCTCAACCGATGGTCTTACCTACTCGACGATCACCGGCAGTAGGGCTTGTCGCACCTACATCGACTCCGTCCAGAATTTCGACGACGGACTCGGTGGCTGGGATTACACGTTGTACAAAGATGCTCCGTTCGACAACGATTCGACCATCGGCATGACGACCACTTCGAAGGTCTATGCCGTGGTTGATGCCCCTGCGGGCGCGACGGTGTTGAACAACGTGACACTCGATGTCATGGAAATCAAACATCGCACGGGCCTCGCGGTCCCGGGATGGAAGATGTGGGCATACAATGACAACGACCTGGGTAGCAAAGATACCGCGTACTACGACCAGGCCCACTCCGTGGGTTGGGCGGCAGTAACTCCGACGCCGGCCCTCGGCAAGGTCAGCGGATTCATGAAGATTCCGTTCGGCCCCGGTTATACTCCGCTCCGCAACGTGACCGCCTGCTCGCAGAACACGATCTCGTTCATCGATGACTGGGACTCGGCTTGGTTCTACACCAGCAAGCCGTATGGCCAATATGTCAACAGCCAGGCCGGTGCCGCCGATTATGGCGCGCTCTTTGGTCTTGACTGGCACGATTTCGCGGCCGGCGAAACCTATAAGGTCGGTGTGGGCTTCTTCGCCTTCAAAGACCTGGATAGCTCCAATTGTTCCACCTGCGGTTCTGCCAAGATTTCCAAATTGGCGACTCTCGTGAACAAGTGGGCCGGTTTCGGTCGCGGCGACGTCAACGATGACGGCGTTGTCAACCTGGTTGACATCATTTATCTGGCTGACCATATCAATTTCGCAACTGCTGGTCCGCGTCCGTTCAAGCACTTGGGCGACGTGAACAACAGCACAGGCGCTCCTGATGTGGCCGACGTTACGTACCTGGTGAATTTCTACTTTAGCTACGGTCCGGCGCCGGTGGGAGCTTTCATTCTTCCATAAGCCGTACGTTTGATTGACGAAATCTTTCGTCAACCACCGGAAGCGAGGATGCAAATCCTCGCTTCCTTTTTTTATGCCAACCCGCTATACTCGCGAGTCCGGAGCAGGATGCATGAACAGTCAGCAGGAACAGCGACAGATCGAAAACATTCTCAAACTTATCGGCGACCTCTGCGCCGTCGATGTCTGGTACCGCCACGGCGACCGGCTCGACATGACCCTGACTCCGCGCTCGCTCAATCTGTCGGCGATCACCCAAATCATCAGCGAACGTCTGACCCTCGCCGGCTACACCTTCTCGATTGTGGAACAGGACCAGCGCTTGCGATTGAGCGTCAACGCCCGTCCGCGGATCCGTATCCCCGGACTGAACATTTTGCTCTTCGTGTTGACGCTCCTGAGCATCTATTTCTTTCCGGTGTACGAATCCAACGGTCTGTCATGGGCGAACACTCTGCAGGACCTCAGGTCCGGTCGCGGCCTTGTCTTTACGCTCGCCCTGGTATCCATTCTCCTTGTCCATGAGATGGGGCATTATCTGGCGGGACGGCGGCGCGGGCTGGCCTCTTCCTGGCCTTATTTCATTCCCGCGCCCACGCTGATCGGGACTTTCGGCGCGGTCATCCGCTCGAAATCTCCGTTCTGGAATCGGCGCGATCTGATTGAGGTCGGCGCGGCCGGTCCGATTGCCGGATGGGTGGTGGCAGTCGGCTGGCTGATATATGGATTATCAAATGCGACGGTGATCGAGGCGGGCGCGACGTCGGTCAAATCCATCGGCTTCTATCTCGAAGGGGAATCTCTGCTGGTGAAACTGTTGACGCCTCTGCTGGCCGGTCATGCGCCGCAGGGGTTCGTGTACATTTTCCCCGAGGCCGCCTTCGCCGGCTGGGTGGGCATTCTGGTGACGGCGCTCAATCTCTTGCCGATCGGCCAGTTCGACGGCGGCCATATCGTCTATGGACTATTGCCTGACATGCAACGGCGCCTCGGCTGGCTGGCCATGGTCGCGCTGGTGGCCCTCGGTTTGCAAAGCCCGATCTGGTGGATTATCGCGGTGATGGGTTTCGTCATGCGGGTCGGTCATCCGCCCACGCTCCAGGATCATATCGAACCGGGAAGACCCGCGATGATCATGGGCACGATCGCCATGATCATCCTTATCCTGTCGTTCACACCGACGCCTTTTCGGTAGTCAGGACCGCGTCAAGCTCGGAGAAATCGCGATGCGAGCCGTACAGCCCCTGCAGGTTGACCTTCCCGCGGCGAAGCAGGTCGAGGAAGGCATCGACAATCTCCGGATCAAACTGCGTTCCCCGGCATCGTTTTATTTCTCTGACGGCGTGGACAATCGAACCGCCCTGCCGATACGGACGATCGGATAGCATGGCGTCGAAGGTGTCGGCCACGGCGAGCAGACGCCCCTCGATTGGAATATCTTCGCCCCGCAGACCGCGCGGATAGCCGGTGCCGTCCCACTTTTCATGATGCGCCAGGATATATGGTATGGCCGGTTTGAGCCGGTCGATATTGGCGATGATCTTGAGACCGTCGAGCGGATGGCGGAACATGCGCTCGCGCTCCTCGGCGTTGAGCGCGCCCTCCTTGTTCAAGATGGCGTCGGGAATGGCGATCTTGCCGATATCGTGCAACGTGCATCCCATCGTCAGGTCTTCCAGCTCCTGACCGCGCCAGCCCAATTCGATGGCCAGTTCCCGCGCGAGAATGAGGACGCGATCGGTGTGACCGCGCGTGCATTTGTCGCGGGCTTCGATGGCGCTGGTCAGCGCACGGATCGCTTCCATGTATGACGATTGCAAGTCCTGATAGAGCCGGTGATTGATGATGGCCGCCCCCGCCGAACCGGCCAGAATGCGCAGAATGTCCATCTGTCCGGGAGTAATCTGGCCGAACCGCGACACCGCGACCATGTTGATGACGCCGTGAAGAGACTGATTCACGATGATCGGCATACCGATCGAGAGGCGAATCACCTCGCCGCTACCACGGGTTTCGCTGGTTGACCGCACCAGCGGCTCCTCGCTCCGGGTGTCCGCCAGTTCGTACAGAGTGGTGGTGTCGAGCACCGCCGACCCAAGAGATTCATCCTCGAACGAGTACACCCGCCGCAATATCTGGCGCGTGGCCGGGTGCATCTCGATCACCGCCGCCGCCGAAGCCGACAGTTCGGCCCGGCACGACTTGATCACCCGAAGAAGATAGTTGTCGATGTCGATGCCGGTGGAAACGCAATTGGCGGCGCTCAAAAATTCCACCTGGCTCTTGAGGGTCAGGTTTTCGCGCAAAACCTTCTGGTGGGCCAATCCGCGCCGGATGGTGGCGCGCAGGTGATCCAGCTTGAACGGCTTGACCAAAAAATCGTACGCCCCCTGCTTGAGAACGGTGATCGCGGTCTGCACCGTCGGATGCGCGGTCATCAGCATGACGATGGCGTCCGGATGCGACGATCGCGCCGCTTCGAGAATCTGTACGCCTGAATGCTGGCCCATCACCAGATCGGTGAGCACCAGATCGACCGGGTTACTGCGAAGATGGCGCAGGGCCTCAATCGGATCGTTGACGCAGACCACCTCATACGGCTCTTTTGCGAGCGCCTCGGTCACGACGTTGATGATATTGGTGTCGTCATCGACCACCAGTATCCGCGCGGCGGTATGTTCAGCCACAGGCCGTCCTTTCCAATCTGATCTTCACGAGATATCGGTCAGACCGACGCTTTCCACAGACGGGACGGCATTTCTGTTGCAAATTTGAACCCCTCCGATTGGCGGCGGGGGCGACGTTCCCCGATCTCATTCCGGACGGCGACGACGGACTCGCATTTTGCCTGAGCTACCCGGCCAAGTCGGAAAGCATCGGCGGCTCCGCTGACTGGTTGTGCAGTTTGTGAACCGTTGCGACGAATGGGCTTGCCCGGCGGAGGATTGTTGAATCACCCGGTAAAGATTCGCCCGTTTTGCTCGATAATAGGACAACAGGAAGAACTATCCCTTTATGAGGAGACGAGGCATGTCATCTCGCGCGGCGATCGGCATCTGCATGGCAGTGGCCGTCATGGTCACGAATAGCTTTGGGGCCGCCAAGCGGCAGGCCACCCTGATTCCTCTGTCGGGTGGAGAGACGCGCCGGACCATTGGCGCCGACGTCGGACTCTCCCTGGCCGACACCTGCGTTGTCTCGCAAAACAAAGAAATCGTGTACCGGATCGACGGCTGGGTGACCGGCAACGAATTGTACAAAGCTCTGCTCGACCCCGGCAAGAGTTGCCCCGGGGCCTATCCGTTCACGGTCAAAGCCATCAATATGCCGATGTTCTTTGCCGGGGCCACGCCCATCACGGTGTCGGTGGATATTGAGGCGGTTGACTCGGTGACCATCCCCGGATGCAAAGTTCCCGGCGTGCTGAAAGCCATATCGTCCGACTACGGTCTGCAGGTTCCGGCAGGCGGCGGACTGTTTGATATCTGGATACCGCTGGACACGCCGTTCGTGGTCAACGGGCCGTTCTTCGCCGGCTTTTTCATCGGCAACGCCATCGATGCCGCGGCGGGCGCGGCGGTGTTGATCGACACCTTCCCGGCCCAGTGCGCCACTTACAACATCTGGGACACGACCATCGGTTTCATCGATATGTGCAATAACCAGTTCTACAATTTCCCCGGACGACTGGCGATGGAAGCGTCGGGTTTCCCCGGCGGCTCGACGGCGGATCCCGCGCCCGCAATCAGCTGGTTGCTCCCTTCCGCTGGCGACCTGCTGTTGGGACAGAAAGAGCTCTGGGCCTGGGAAAATTCCGGATCGAAAATTATCGACTATGTATCGTTTGCGTATTCGTACAACAGCGGTCCGTACATCGAGATCGGGCGCGACTATGACGGGACATCGCCTCTGCGGGACGGCGTGCATACGCCGGTCACAGGAAACGGCTTCAGTTATCAATGGGATTTCTCCCCGCTGGCCGAAGGATCATATACGCTGAGAGCGACCGCGATGGATACGCTTGGCCGCTCGGCTTCGGCGACGGTGACGGTCACTCTCGAACCGACCCCTCCGATTGCAACCATCACCAGTCCGCAAACGGGACAGGATTTCTGCAGTCCCCTCAAAGTCATTATGTCAACCACTGACAACAACATTTCGTATGTTGAACTCGCCCGCAAACAAGCCAAATGGAATTACGCGGCCGGGTTGTCGGCCTTCAATCAATCGAAAGTGGGCGACGCCAACGGCAGTCCGCTCGACGGCAATCATGCCCCGACCGAATTCGGCGACTACTACAGCGGTCCGGTTTCAGCGGCCCTTCTGCTCAAGCTGTGGTCCGATCGCGGATATTCGGCTCCGATGATGAACGGCGGCGTCTTGCTGTCCGTCGATTCGGTGACCGAAAAACTGGCGGTGAATTTCAAGACGCGCTCAAACAATGGCACGTCGGACGAATTACTGATGTCCGGCCTTCGCGACTACCTCGTGGCGAAAGGGAATGAGTTCACGATCGATGCCCGCCGCCACCCGGATTATTTCACGCTTCGGACGTGGTGCGAAGAAGAACAACGGGGCGTGCTGATCGGGCTGGGCGGCAATGCCGGACCCTGGCTGGCGGTGAACGGATTCAAGGGGTGGCAACAGCCGGACGGCAGTTTCACCGTGACCGTCTCCAATCCGGTGACCGGAGCGCTCCAGGACCTGTCGATGCGTCTCGGAGCGATGGGTGGCGAACTGCTCTACCTTGGCACCTGGCACCCGATCGACGTTATGATCTCGATTGTGCCCAAGGCCTGGATAGTCAGCCGGACCGTCTTTGCGGCGGATACCGACGGTAGCGACGGATGGGCGGTCACCTGGAATCCGACCGGCCTTGTGGAAGATTCGCTGTACTTTTTCAGGTCGGGGGGCAAAGATGCCACCAACTATCGCGGGTACTCGACCGTTTTGTTGCGGTACAATTGTTCGCAAATCTATGTGCACGGCGATTTTAATAACGACGCCGTCACCGACATCTCGGACCTGGTTCTGTTGATCAACTATATCGCCAAGCAGGGAACGCCGCCGGCGGGTGGCGGAACGCGCGCCGATGTCAACTGCGACCGATACGTGAATATGAGCGATATCGTGTATTTCATCAATTACCTGTTCTACGGCTCGAGCGCGCCGTGTCGATGACAA
>JACRAV010000179.1 GCA_016213305.1 Candidatus Zixiibacteriota bacterium
AAGAATATCGAAAAGGACGGCGCGCTCGAACGCCGGTTTCAGATGGTTATGGTTGACCCGCCATCCGAAGAGGACACTCTCCGTATTCTGAAAGGACTGCGGCCGAAATACGAAGACCACCACAAGCTGAACATTTCGGATGAAGCAATCGAAGCCGCGGTCAAGCTGTCCAACCGGTATGTCTCCGGCAAATTTCAGCCCGACAAGGCGATCGACTTGATCGACGAGGCCGGCTCGCGGGCGCATCTGAAATCGTACACCCGCCCGCCGCATTTTGCCGAAATCGAAACGAAATTGTTCGATCTACAGCACACCAAGGAAGAGGCGGTCAAGAATCAGGCCTTCGAAACCGCCGCCCAATTGCGCGATGAGATCAAGGCGCACAAGGAAAAACTGGCCGACCTCCAGCGCGAATGGGAAAAGAACCGTGAAAAAGACCGGGTGACGCTCACCGCCGAGGATGTCGCGCGGGTGCTCGCCAAGATGACCGGTATTCCGCTGTTCCGGATGGAAGAGAAGGAATCCCTGCGGCTGTTGCGCATGGAAGACGAACTCAAGAAGACGATCATCGGCCAGGACGAAGCGATCACCGTGCTGTCCAAGTCGATCCGCCGCGCCCGTGCCGGATTGTCCGACCCGCGCCGCCCCATCGGAACCTTCATGTTCCTCGGCCCGACCGGCGTCGGCAAAACTGAACTGGCCCGTTCGCTGGCCACGTTCCTCTTTGACGACGTTGATTCGCTCATTCGTATCGACATGTCGGAGTATATGGAAAAGTTCGCGGTCTCCCGCCTGATCGGCGCTCCGCCCGGATATGTGGGATACGAGGAAGGCGGCCAGCTGACCGAAAAAGTCCGGCGCAAACCGTACTCGGTCGTGCTTCTGGACGAAATCGAAAAGGCACACCCGGACGTGTTCAATATCCTTCTGCAACTGATGGATGACGGCTCGCTCACCGATTCCTTCGGCCGCAAGGTCGATTTCCGCAACACCGTGCTGATCATGACCTCCAACGTCGGCACCCGGCAGTTGCGCGAGGACAAGACGGTCGGATTCGGCGCCGAGTTGATCGACCAGTCGTATGACGGGATTAAGCGAAAAGTCACCGAGGAACTCAAGAAGCTGTTCAATCCGGAGCTTTTGAACCGGATCGACGAAACGATTGTTTTCCATCCGCTCGACCGGCATCATATCAAGAGCATCATCGATATTCTGGTCGTGGACTTCGCCAAACAACTGGCCGAAAAGGGTATCAGCTTCAACCTGACCGAGGAAGCCAGGGAATTTTTGGTGGAGAAGGGGTTCGACCCGGCCTACGGCGCGCGGCCGCTCAAGCGGGCGTTGCAGAAATACCTCGAGGACCCACTGGCCGAGGAAATCCTTCGCGGTCAGTACGCGGGCGACTGCAACCTGATCATCGGCGCCGGCGACGACCGGCTGACCTTCACCTTCGACCAGCAGGTCAAGGCCAAGGTGACCTGAGCGCATTTTCAGCGACTGTTACAAGGGCCGGTGTTCACCGGCCCTTTTTTTGAATCTGAGCGGGATCGTGGACAATATAGGTTCTTGCAATCCAGAACAAACCCTGTATATTGGCGTCACCCTCACCGCGACTTGCGCCCGACACAAAACCGCCCGAACAGGGAGATTGAAGGCATGCACGCCCGACGATTGACTGTCCCGTTTATGGTGGTCGGCATGGCGATCGGTGTTTCAACGACCATCGCCTCCGACTGGCAACGCACCGGTCTGTCCAGTGCCTTCATGCCGAATCAGGCCGGCATGACGCAGGATGACCAGGGTCGAATACTTGCCGGTTCGCTGGCGGGGGTGCATCGGTCTTTGGACGGTGGCCAGAATTGGACGCTTGTCAACACCGAGATCGACCTGACATCGCCGTTCTCGATGCAGGTCAATCCGCAAACCAACAGCATCTTCACGGCCGTCGAGGTGGGCGTATTCCGATCGGTGGATGGCGGTGTGACATGGGTGCCGCTGGACGTCGAGTTGACCGGCGCTTACGGGATAGCGGTTCGCCACGACTGGCTGATCTTCACGGTCGGTTCGGGCGGCG
>JACRAV010000178.1 GCA_016213305.1 Candidatus Zixiibacteriota bacterium
ATGAAATTAACTTTCATTTTCAATTATCGCCAAAAATCGAAAAAAGTCAAGAAGTTTCCGCCTATTTCGCCCACAATTTTCATCGGCGTAACATGTTGGCCAACAACAGAAAAGCCGCCTCGCGGCGGCCGTTCTGGGCGAACTTTACTGGATGGAATTGACTATTTTAGGAGAATCATCTTCCGCGACAGGGTCTCCCCTCCGTGACTCAGGCGGTAATAGTATGTCCCCGAAGCCGCTTTCCCCTGTGTGTCCCAAGTCACCGAATACTGCCCGGGGCCTTCCACCCGGTCAGCCAGTGTCGCCACCGACTGTCCCATTACGTTGTAAATCGTGATTGTCGTCCGCTGTGGGCGCGAACCAGCCGGGATGGTGTATGCAATCACCGTTGACGGATTGAACGGATTAGGATAGTTCTGCGAGAGTGCGAAAGCATCCGGTATGGTCGCCTGGGTGCCGTCATCGACGCCGGTCGCCGACCCCTTCTGGAAGAATGTCAGCACCCGCTGGATCAGCGTGTCGATGGGTTGTAATACCAAAGGAAACGTTGTTGGCTCCAATGTTTCCATCCCGAATGAAAGGAAAACTGTCCTGTAGGAACCTGAATACGTGACGCCGCCGTTCCCGAAGTCAGTCGTTCCAAACTCGTCCTTGAGAGTGAACGCCGCCTGGCCGCCGTTGACAGGATTTAGAATCATATTGCGAAAGGTGACTGGCGCGTTGGGGAAACCGACGTTTATGCCGTTACCGACCGGATTTCCGGAAACACCCACAAAAGCGGAAACCATGTCACCGTCGGGCGTAAGGCCCCCATTTTGCGTATGAAGATAGTTCTGCAAAAAGGCATTATCGATCGCGGCGATCTGCCCCGGCGCGGTAACACTGGCCAGACAGAGATTCCCCCCGCCATTCAGAAAGGCCTTCATTCCGGAGATATCCATGTCGTCGATCGCTCCGCCACCCGATTCAAGGCCGGTGAACCAGAATACATTCTTGTACTTCGCCAGGTCAATCGGAAGGGGCGATCCGAGTATTTTGCAATTCCAGATTGCGTAGGGTATGCCCATTCGGGTGAGCGCGCCGGTGTACCGGGTTTCAAGAGTATTGCCGTTGTCGTCATCGACCAACAGCACGTTGGTCTTTCCGAGCGGCTGAGAAAATGAAAATGTCTTGTTCCAGGTGGTGTCGGTCTGAGAGGGGAGCGAATCCATGACCATCCGCAGATTGAAATGCACCACGTGAGTTGACCAGTCGGATGGGATAGTAAATTTGATCGGTGTCAACGGCCCGATTGGGGACAGGTACGCTGGACTGAGGATGTCCTCGAATTCCACGCCGTTAACGGAAAAAGTGATGCCCGGGTCGTCACAGGAGAGCGTCGCCGAATGGCCGTAGGCGAGCCGCATCAGGTTCTTGACGCCGAACGAAAATGAGATGGTCTCCCCCGCTTCGAGGATGCCGTTCCCGTTGCCCCCCGGTGCGATATCGGAAAACTTGAGCGAATCCGTCCCGGAGAGAACTATCCACGGGCGCGACCAGCGGGTATCAAGATCGGCGTACATGACCGAGTCGGAATTGGAGATATTCCAGGCCGCGAATTCGGTCGTGACTCCCGAATAGAGTCGTGAATTGGGCGCCGACAGGTCGTGCCAGTTTCGGTTATGCGATGTGCCGGGGAACGGGTCCCCGTAGTCTCCCCGGCTCCCGCCAAAGGCGAGTGAATTGAGACCATCGGCCTGCACGAGGGCTACCTTGTAGTGAGCTGGGTTGTCGTTGTTTGGCTGGAGTTCATCGATGTGATAAATGAGCAGTCCTTCACCCGGCAATCCGGCGTCGAAACCGTACCATTGTCGATTTTCGATGAGAAAATATTCCATCGGTGCCGATGTCAGCGCAATCTGATATACAAACGGTTCCGACTCGGCTTGTGGTATCGGGGCCTGGCTGAGATTGGTGCCGGGGAGTAGAAGGTGATCGTTGATGGTCATGAATCCAGCCCGCCACTTGGACCAGGGGTCAAGGTGTGCGGGCAATTTGGAGTCCCCGTTATAGTTCCCCGAAGCCATCAGCGACCAGGCGCCGAGACCCTCAGACGTAGTGTGGCTTGGGTCAGTGTCATACAGGTCAGGTAGCTGAAGGATATGGCCGTACTCGTGGCAAAACACGCCAATCGGGCTGATCGAATTGCCGTACTCTTCGGGATTCATGGTGTAAGCCGAGATATACTTATTACTGCCCGGTACTGATATTGAAGGTGAGAGGTTTGAACGGTGCGACCAGATACCGTATTGACCGGTCTCTGCAGCCGGACCCGCGTGGATTACGACGACACCATCTATCGAGCCAAGGCCATCGTTATCGTATGGA
>JACRAV010000180.1 GCA_016213305.1 Candidatus Zixiibacteriota bacterium
GAGAGAGTGGGTGAACCCCTGGCGCGTAATCAGATGGCCGTCTTTGTCCACCAATAATGCGCACTTCGCCTCGGCCCCTTTGAGCATCTTCGAGATCAGGGCGTCAATTGCCTGAATCTCTTCTTCGTACAGTACCAGTGTATCGTCTGACATGTCTATCTCCTGACTTTCCTATTTCATTCCAAACAACCGCTTGAAAAATCCGGGCTTCTTAGTTTCCTGTCGCTTGCGATTTGAGGGCGCCATCGAGGGAGGGGTGACAATCCCGTTCGGACGAACGATGACGTCGTTGATGGATCCATGACTCTGAGCCGTAGCCGCGCCGGAAATGTCCTGACGCGCCGGCGAGTGTGTAGAGGAAGGCGAACTGCTGTCCGATGCCTGCACCTTTTGTGTGACCGATCCGGGATAAGGCCGGAAACTGCCGGCAGAGGGCGCCGGCACAACCGCCGCTGGTGTGCTTCCCTGAGATGCGGCCGCCGAATAGACCGGGGTGCGCGGATCGGCCGCGGGCGGCGTCGCCGAATACGGCGTCCGTTCAAGGGGCTCCGCTGTCATACGCGGCGCCGGACTGGATATCGCCGACTGACGCTGGGAAGTCCCGCTGTTCTTCGCCTTATCGAGTACCAGCTTTATGACCATTTTGAGCGTATCAAACACGCCGGTTCCATTCGGCGCCGAGGCCTCAAAATGCGGCCAATGACGCGAGTTTAGCTTTGCATGAAGTTCTTCGATTGGCATCACGCCCGGCAAATCCCGCTTGTTATACTGGATGACCACCGGAACCTCATCAATATTATATCCGTATTCGCGCAGATTCTCCTCGAGGTTCATCAGTGACTCGATGTTCTCGTCCATCTTGTCGGGCTGGCTGTCGGCCACGAAGACGATTCCATCGACACCCCGCAACACCAGCTTGCGGGTGGCATTGTAGTAGACCTGCCCCGGTACGGTATAGAGCTGAAATCTCGCCGCAAAGCCGTTGATGGTGCCGATATTGATCGGCAGAAAGTCGAAATACAAGGTTCGGTCGGCTTCGGTTGCCAGCGAGATCAGATTGCCGCGAGTCGTGTTGGGAACCTTGGCATGGACATACTGAAGATTGGTCGTCTTGCCCGACAAACCTGGACCGTAATAGACGATCTTACAGCATACCTCACGCGATGAATAATTTATCGATACCATTATCTGCTACCTGCTTTCGTCCGTCTTAGATGCCCGCACGCAAACGGCCGATGGCATTCTTGATCTCAAGACGCACCAGACCGATGTTGCATTCCTTTTCAGCTGTCACCACCAGTATGCCCAGACCGGCGTCGGTGAAAAACATCTTGCCGTTTTCAGCTTCGATCGTCACCTGGCGAAGATTGCTCGTGTGCAGACGGTCGAGCGACTTCGATATGTTGCTCGTGATAGAAGCCGCCAGGGCGCCGACGGTTTCCTGGTCAAAGGTGGCTGACAAATCGGAAGCGATGACTATGCCGTCGTTGCCGACAACCATCGAGCCGGTGACGCCGCTGGTCTTGTTCAGTTCATCAAGTACTTGGTACATACGATCTCTCCGGGTTCACAGCCGGTTTCTGACTGTATCGTTCAGCATAATATTTTCTTACTAATTCCAGTCCCTGATTGATGCGAATCGCCAAAAGGTCATCTCCATGCCGCTCCGCAACAACCATGAGCGCGATGGACTGCTCGCGGCAAATGACAACGCGCCAGTCTTTCATGATCATGTCAACGCGATCAGGCGTTCCCCATGCTCCCCGTTCGAGAATGCGGCTGTTGGATTCCATAAACTGGACGGCATACGGAGCCTGCATCTCGGCGTCAGCCCCTCCTCTCACGAAGTGCGATAACAGCAACCCTTCGTGATCGACAACCGCCGCAAGCTGGACAGCGTTGTGCTCGCCGATATAGCGCGTGGCGCGATCGAAACCGTTCAGCCCATGCCCGCCGAATGGCATTGTCGACTCGTGTGAACCGGACTGCGATTCGGCACGAAATGAGGACGTCTCTGCCGGGCGTTGCACAGCGCTTGGGGTGCCAAAGGCTCCGGCATGTATCACTGCACCCATCTGAGAGGATGGTACGGTCTGCGGCATCATCCGGCGCTGAGGGCGGGAGTACGACTTTCGTAGCAGAGGCATCA
>JACRAV010000181.1 GCA_016213305.1 Candidatus Zixiibacteriota bacterium
TTCAGCTATTCGATAATGTCAAGCGCCGGGGCGCTTGACCTACATGTTAAATCCGGTTCCTCTATTCAACCACCCTTGTAGCCCGCCTTCGGCGGGCGAATATCTCTTTCCTGTAGGACAGAACCCGGAGCGAAGCGGAGTGGTTCTGCCATTTCCCAAATAAGAACGGCAGAACCAGAAGCGGTTCTGCCCTACAACTTTTGATACAGCCTGTAGGTCAAGCCGCCTGCGGCTTGACGTCTTTTGAAACAGAGGATTTCAGCAGTTCGATAATGTCAAGCGCCGGGGCGCTTGACCTACATGTTGAATCCGGTTCTTATTCAGCCACCCTTGCTCCATCCCACCCGATCTATTATGATACCGTTGTGGCCCAAAAAGGCCGAAATATGCGCTCATAGCTCAACTGGATAGAGCATCTGCCTTCGAAGCAGAGGGTTGGGGGTTCAAGTCCCTCTGAGCGCATTATTTTGTATAGGGGTTTGTGCCTACCGCTGTCTTCTGATTCTCTCAACCGCCGCCACCAACGCTTCCGGCAACGCCGCCTCAAACGTGATCCTCTTCCCCGTCACCGGGTGATCGAATTCGAGCCGGATGGCGTGAAGCGCCTGGCGGGTCAGATCAGTAAGTATTTTCTTCGACAGCAATCGATCGGGGGTCGAAAGCCCCCGGTGCCAGCTGTCGCGGCCGCCGTATTCAGCGTCGCCCAGCACCGGATGCCCCAGATGCGAAAAATGCACGCGGATCTGGTGCGTGCGCCCCGAACCGAGCGTGATTTCCAAAAGATCATAGGAACGGAACCGCTCGACCACCCGGTAATGCGTTTGCGCCTCGCGCGAATTGGTTTTGGTCACTGACATTTTCTTCCGGTCACTCCGGGAACGGCCGATCGGCAGGTCGATTGTTCCCTCGGTCTCCTTCATGTGCCCGCAGATGATCGCCCAGTAAGTGCGCGCCACCCGCCGCTCCTGAATCGCCTTCTGAAGTCCGGCAAACGCCGTTTCGGTTTTGGCGACCACCAGCAATCCCGACGTACTCTTGTCAAGCCGGTGCACAATACCCGGCCGGTTCATGCCGCTTGATTCCGCCAGTGTTCCGAACCGATGCAAAAGGGCGTTGACCAGCGTGCCGGTCCGATTCCCCGCCGCCGGATGGGTGACCATTCCCGCCGGTTTGTTCACGACCGCGAGATGATCGTCTTCATACACAATTTCGATGTCGATGTCTTCGGCCATCAGTTCGGTCGGCGCGGGCGTGGGAATGGTGATAGTGATGTTATCCCCGGATTGGACCTGATACTTCGTCGCTGTCGGTTGACCGTTGACCGTCACCGATCCCGTAGTGATCAACCTCTCGACTTTCGAGCGGGACAGGCCCAGACCGGTCACCGAGGCCAGATATTTGTCAATCCGGACGCCGTCGGCTGTGACTTTGACCTTTATTGTTTTCGTGTCTGATACCATACTGTTTCAAGACGAGATTGCGACTTCGTCCGGCAAAGGCCGGAGTTCTCACAATGACTTCACGTGTGCATTAGTTTATCAAGGGCCAAGATACGGCATTCCGGAGCGTAAGTGAAGCGCCCCGTCAGAGATTTCCATCGCGGGTCAAAAGCCCGGTCAGCAGGATAAACTGGTCAATCGATATCTGTTCTGCCCGGCAGTCGGGGCGCGCACCGATGGTGACAAGATGCCGGGCCAGTTGCTCGGCGGTGGGGCAGACCTCCGGCACCAGATTGTTGACCAGCAGTTTTCGCCGGTGCGTGAACGACGCCCGGACCAGACGATCGAGCCGCGCATGATCGACCACCGGCGCATCGCTACGGGGGACCAACCTGATTACCGCCGAGTGAACGTCGGGCGGCGGGGTGAACGCCGACGGCGGCACCTCGAACTCGTAGTGAACGTCGAAATGCAACTGGGTCATGATACTTAGCGGCGACCAGTCCTTGGTACCGGGACGCCCGGCGATTCGTTTGCCCATCTCGCGCTGGACCATCAACACCACCCGCGCCAATCGTCCAACGTGAGCGACGCACCAGTCTATGACCGGCGACGTGATATTGTACGGAATATTCCCCGCCAGCACGAATCTGCCCAGGTCCGGTTCCGGCTCGAAATCGAGAAAGTCCTGCTGAATAACCCGGGCGTTTGGAGACGGAAGCAACTTCTTCTCAAGCGGGCGGATCAGGTCGCGATCGAACTCGACCGCCACCAACCGCGCGCCGGTTTTCGCGAGAGGCAAAGTCAGTACTCCCTCGCCGGGGCCGATTTCGACTATGGTTGATTCCGCCGAGGGCGCAATGATCGCCACAATCCGGTCAACCGTGCGCCGGTCGGACAAGAAGTGCTGACCGAAACGTTTGCGGGGTCGAGGCATCCCCGGCTCACCCTTCGAAGGTATCGCCCAGCCGGAACAGCTTGCGGCTGTTGCGGTCGGTCACCCGCTCGACTTCTTCGGGAGAGATGCCCCGTAGCTTCGCCAATTTATTGCACACCAGGGTCACGAACGCGGGGTGGTTGATCTTTCCACGATGCGGCTCGGGCGCAAGATACGGGGCGTCGGTTTCAAGCAGAACGCGCTCGAGCGGAACCTGCGTCACCATCTCGGCCATCTGAGATTTGTCGTACGTGATGATTCCCCCGACCGAAATATGAAAACCCATATCGAAAACGATCTGCGCCTCGTCGGCTGTTCCCGGAAAGCAGTGAAAGACGCCGCCGCGAAGGTCCTTGGCGTATTCCCGAACGATCGACACCGTATCGGCAAACGCCTCGCGAGTGTGAATGACGACCGGCAGTTTCAACGCCACCGCCAGCGCCAATTGTTGTTCAAACGCCTTCTTTTGCGCCGGACGGGGCGACAGATTGCGAAAATAGTCCAGCCCGATTTCCCCGATCGCCACCACCTTGTCTTCAGCGGCCAGCTCGGTAATCCGCTCCATCGTCGCGTCGTCGAGCGTTTTGGCGTCGTGCGGATGCACTCCCACCGCCGCGTACACCGACTCAAACTGATGGGCAATGGTAACCGCGGCCTTGGATGACGCCAGATCGGCGCCGATCGTCACCAGCAGATCAATCCCGGCCCGCGCCGCTTCGGCGACAAGCCCTTTGGTGCGACCGTTGTATTTGCGGTCGTCGAGATGACAATGCGAATCAATCATCAGCTGACTTTGGCGCCGGGGGGCAGGTCGCCATCCGGCGTGAGCACGAACAATTGTGCGCCGGACTTGGCCGCCAACAACATCCCGTTCGACTGCACGCCGCGTATGACAGTGGGCTTAAGATTGGCTACCACGATAATCTTCATGCCCGTGATTTTTTCCGGCGCATAGAATTGTGCCACCCCCGCGACAATCTGACGCTGTTCGCTTCCCAGATCGATCTGGAGTTTCAACAGCTTGTCGGCGCCGGGGACTCGTTCCGCCGATAGAACCTTGGCCACCCGCAGTTCCGCTTTGGCAAAATCCGAGATATCGAGCAGATTATCATCCGACGCCTTCGGCACGGCCACCGCCGGCTTTTCGTCCGCCGGTTTCTTCGCTTCCAGACGCGGAAACAGCGGTTTGTCCGATTTCACCGGCGTTCCCGGCACCAGATCGAAAAAGACCTGTGCCCGGTGCATGGTCAAGGTCGAAGCATCGAGACCAAACACCGCCCGCAGTTCGGTCATCTTTCGAGGTAGGACCGGGTACAGCATGATGGAGACAATGCGGAGCACCTCGCAACAGGCGTACAACACGCCGCCCAGTTCCTCGGTGCGGCCTTCACGCGCCAGAATCCAGGGGGCGGTGTCGTTGAAAAATTTGTTGGCCGCGCGCACCAGCGACAAGCTCTCGCCGATGGCGTGGGTCAGTCGAAAATGCCGGGCATGATCGTAGGCCAGAGTGGGTAGCGCTTCCGCTTGTTCAATCAGCGGCTGAAGACCCGGGATGGTCTTGTACGGATTGGGAAGTCTGCCGCCGAAATTCGTCTCGATCAACTTGCATACCCGCGACAACAGATTTCCCAGATCGTTGGCCAGATCAGAGTTGTACTGGTTGACAAACCGCTTCGCCTGAATGTCGCCGTCGATCCCGAACGGGAATTGCGTCAGCAACAGGTACCGGCTACCGTCCGGGCCGAACTGGGGAACCATATCGTTCGGATCGATGAAATTCCCGAGCGATTTCGACATCTTCTCCCCGTCAACCGTGAACCACCCGTGCAGAAATATGGTGTCCGGAAGTTTCACCCCGGCCGCCATCAGTATCGCCGGCCAGTACAAACAATGAAACTTGAGTATCTCCTTGCCCATCAAATGAACAACTTCGCCTCCGGTCCACCACTTATTGAATCTGGCCGGATCATCGGCGTACCCGATCGCGGAGATGTAATTGGACAAAGCGTCAACCCAGACATAAGCGATCTGGCTCGGATCGAACGACAACGGTATGCCCCACTTGACCCGCTCGCGCGAGAGCGAAAAATCGGGAAGGTCCTGATTGATCAGGCCAAGCACTTCGGCCCGTCGCTCTTCGGGAAGAATTATCAGTTCGCCCGATTCAATCTTCTGTTTGATGAGTGGCGCAAACGCGGTCAGGCGGAAAAAATAGTTTTTCTCGCGAAGTTTTTCCGGCGCGCGCTTGTGGTCGGGGCACAGCCCGTCGACCAGTTCCTTTTCCTTGTTGAACTTCTCGCATGCGGGACATTACAGCCCTTCGTAGTAATCGGAGTACACGACATCGCGGCCGTCCGGCGTTTTCGCGGCGCGAAGCACGTCGAGGAGTTTGCGCACCGCCGCCTTGTGGCGGTCGGACGTTGTCCGAATGAAGTCGTCATACTGGATATCGAGATTCCGCCACGCCGCCTTGAAGGTCTCCACCGTCCGGTCGCAAAACGCAATCTCGGTCATGCCGGCCGCGGCGGCCGCTTCGGCCACTTTGGTGCCGTGCTCATCGGTGCCGGTCAGAAAATACGAATCCCGTCCGGCCAAACGGTGCATCCGGGTCAGATAATCAGCCGCGATCGTGGTGTACGAATGGCCGATATGCGGCCGGTCGTTGACATAGTAAATGGGCGTCGTGACATAGAACGGTTGGCGCATGATCAATCCTGTCGGGAATTAATTCAGGTTCTCCGGTTCATCCAGACGCTTGAGTTCATCCGCGTCAACGCGCTCGCCTTCGTCAACAATCTCTTCGGCCACGGCGCGTCTGGCCGCCTCGCGTCCCGGCGCGGCCTGGACCCGGACAATTTCATCCGGTTTGGCACGGAATCTCACCCCCTCGGCATTCGTCAACACCGCTTCCTCTCGGAAATAGTCGATCCGCTCGATTGTCCCCGGACCGTGAATCGTCTCGATCGTGGAACCCACCTTGGGGAATCTTCGCCTGGTCGAAGAATACTGGTCCACTTCATAGCGGAGACAGCACAAGAGACGGCCGCAGTTGCCGGAAATCTTGGCCGGATTCAAGCTGAGTTCCTGCTCACGGGCATGGGATGTCGATATCGGCGCGAATTCTCCGATGAACGTGTTACAGCATTGCCGCTGACCGCAGATGCCGTACCCATCCACCCGGCGCGCCTCGTCCCGGACACCGATCTGCCGCAGTTCGATACGGGTGCGGTAGCGCGAGGCCAGATCGCGCACCAGCGAGCGGAAATCGACCCGGTGATCGGCCGTGAAAAAGAAGGTGATCTTGTGGCCGTCGTGCTGAATTTCACAATCAACGATCTTCATGATCAGACCGTGGCGCCGCACCAATCCCACCACCTCGCGCTTGAACAGCGTCTCGTTGATGCGATTCTGATCGGACAATCGCTGGTCTTCCTTCGAGGCCGGTCGCAGGATGGAGCGCGGCTTCTCGGCCTCTCTGAAATCGATCGGAATGACAACCCGGCGGGCCAGCTGGCCGATATCTTCGCCCTGGTCCACCTGCACGATCACCCGCTCGGAGGGATGGAGGGCATGATGATACGAATTATAGTAATAACCGCGTCGCGATCCCTTGAATTCAACTACGTATAGTTCCGCCATAAGCTCTTTCCTGCGATGCCCGGCGCCCGACCGGATCAGGCCGAGACCCGGACACACGCCTGGAGTTTCAGCGCCATTGCCGCCAACGCCGGATGAATATGCACGTTGCGGCTGAAATCGGCAAGCGTGTTCTTGAAGATATCCCCCATCGCCGGAGCGACATCGGGATTTTCGAAATGCCGCGCCAGCCGCCGGAGATCGGACAGAAA
>JACRAV010000186.1 GCA_016213305.1 Candidatus Zixiibacteriota bacterium
ACCGTCTGCACCTGTGTACCCGCCTGCGAGGCGCGCGCCATCGGGTTCGGTTCCGCTCCCTCGATTCCTTCGCCAACCGCGCCTCCCGCCGCGGAAGAAATACCCATGTTGGTCGAGTCAGCGTGCACCGCGGTCATCGCCGGCTGTCGGCGCGCCGCCAATTCCTGCTCCGGGATGTTCACCTGGAGCTTGAAGACCAGATTCACCGCCTCTTTATCAATCGCGCCGATCATCTTCTCGAAAATACCGAACGCTTCCTTCTTATAAATGTCAATCGGTTTGCCCATGCCGCCGTGATAGGCGCGCAGTCCGATCCCCTGGCGCAATTCATCCATCTCCGCCAGATGGTCCCGCCAGTACCGGTCGATAGTTGCCAGCACCGCATACCGTTCCAGCTGGCGCATGATCTCCTCGCCGTACGCCGCCTCTTTTTGCTTGTAGAACATCATCACGGCGGAGAGAACCTTCTCCTTGAGCGACTGGCGGGTCAATAGCGGGATGTCGTCCTCGGCGAACTTGAGATTGAACAGATAGACATTGCGGACTTCCTCGGTAAAACCGGTCAGATTCCAGTTTTCCGGGTATTCCTTTTCCGGGCAATAGGCGTCGATCAGCTCGTCGAGCACCATCTCGATCAGTTCGACCACTTCATCTTTGATCGAAGGGCGTTCCAGCGCGGCCAGACGACGCTCGTAAATCCATTTGCGCTGGACATTCATGACGTCGTCGTACTCGAGAGTGTGCTTGCGGATGGCGAAGTTCTGGATTTCGACCTTTTTCTGTGCCCGCTCGATGGCGCGGGTGACCATCGCGTGCGCGATGACCTCCCCTTCCTGGACGCCGAGCTTATCCATGATGACGCCCAGCTGTTCGCCACCGAAGAGGCGCATCAGATCGTCTTCGAGCGAGAGAAAGAACACCGATGAACCGGGGTCGCCCTGGCGTCCGGCGCGACCGCGAAGTTGCCGGTCGATACGGCGGGCTTCGTGGCGCTCGGTCCCGACGATGTGCAGGCCGCCTTTGTCCACCACGCCGGGGCCGAGTTTGATGTCGGTGCCGCGACCGGCCATGTTGGTGGCGATGGTGATCGCTCCGGACAAACCGGCGTTGGCCACGATTTCCGCCTCGCGCTGGTGCTGTTTGGCGTTTAAGACATTGTGCGGAATGTTCACCCGTTTCAGCATGCGCGAGAGCGTTTCCGAGGTATCCACCGAGACCGTGCCCACCAGCACCGGGCGGCCTTCCTTGTACTTCTCCTGAATCTCCTCGACGATGGCGTTGTATTTCTCGCGGCGGGTGCGGTAGATTTCGTCCTCATTGTCGTCGCGGATCACATCCTGGTTGGTGGGAATGACCGTGACGTCGAGTTTGTAGATATCCCAGAATTCGGACGCTTCGGTTTCCGCCGTGCCGGTCATACCGGCCAGCTTTTCGTACATGCGGAAATAGTTCTGCAGAGTGATGTTGGCCAGCGTCTGGCTCTCCGCCTCGATCTTAACCCCTTCCTTGGCCTCGATCGCCTGGTGTAGTCCGTCGGAATATCTCCGGCCCGCCAGGATGCGCCCTGTGAATTCATCGACGATCAGAACTTTCCCGTCCTGAATGACATATTCCACGTCTTTCTCATAAAGCGAGTAGGCGCGCAGAAGCTGATTGATGGCGTGAACTTTTTCCGAGCGCTCGCCGTGAAGCTTGTACGCCGCCTCCGTCTTTTTCTGCCGCTCCTGTACGGACAGGGAAGCGTCTCCTTCGATTTCGGAGAGCATGACGGAGAGATCGGGGATTTCGAAAAGTTTCTGCTGGTCGGTCGGCAGTTGCGCCGTGCCCAGATCGGTGAGGGCGATGGAATGTTCGCGCTCGTCGATGTAGTAATACAGCCGGTCGTCGATCTCGTGAAGCTTCTTGTCGCGCATGTACGACGATTCCACCTCATTGACCAGTTTCTGCATCCCCTGTTCCTTGAGGATTTTCATCAATCGCTTGTTTTTCGGCGCGGCGCGGCGTGCCACCAGCAGGAGGGTCCCGATTTCAAACTCGTCTTTGTCCTCAGTGGCCTCGAGCATCCGTTCCGCCCTTCCGAGCATGTCGTTGATCAGGGTAGTCTGCTTGCGGACCACGTTTTCGACGGTCGCGCGCATCTCGCGGTACCGGTCGTGTCCGCTGGCCTCCACCTGGCCGGAGATGATGAGCGGCGTGCGGGCCTCGTCGATCAGGATCGAATCGACTTCGTCGATGATGGCGTAATAATACTTTCGCTGGACCCGGTCGTCGGTCCGCTGGGCCATGTTGTCGCGGAGGTAATCGAAGCCGAACTCGTTGGCGGTGCCGAAGGTGATGTCGCACTCGTACTGCACCCGCCGTTCGGCGTTGTTCATCTGATTCTGGATGACGCCGACGGTCAATCCCAGGAACTCGTAGATTTTCCCCATCCATTCGCGGTCGCGGCGGGCGAGGTAGTCGTTGACCGTGACAATGTGCACCCCCCTGCCGGTGAGGGCGTTGAGATACGTAGGGAGGGTGGCGACCAACGTTTTTCCTTCGCCGGTGGCCATCTCGGCGATCTTCCCCTGGTGCAGGGCAATGCCGCCCAAAAGCTGAACGTCGAAATGCACCATATTCCACGACACCGGCAGGCCGACCACGTCCCAGGTCTGGCCGACATGGCGGCGGCAGGCCTCTTTGACCACCGCGAACGCCTCGGTCATCAAGTCGTCCACCGTCTCGCCGTCGGCGAGACGCTTTTTGAACTCATCGGTTTTGGCGCGCAACAGTTCGTCGGAAAGATTGGCTAGTCCGGCGAAATGGACGTTGATTTCCTCGACCAGCGGCCAGAGCTTCTTCTGGTCCCGCTCGTACTTGGTGCCGAATATCTTCTCTATAAGTTTTCGCATCGTTGTCTTTTTCCCGTCATTGGTGGCTCAGAACAAGCAGTAATGATACAACACCAAACCCCTCAAGGCAACCGAGGGGATGGGGCATAGTGAGCACTGGTTCCAGGGTGGTTGCAGGTCAAGCGCCCCGGCGCT
>JACRAV010000187.1 GCA_016213305.1 Candidatus Zixiibacteriota bacterium
TATAATTGGGACGGGCAATTAGTCACCGTCGAGTTGGTTGCGAAATTGATCAGAAAACACGGGGTCTTGTGGTCGGCGGACATTCCAGTCCGCCGACAGAGAGGGGGGTACGGAACCCAGAGCAAGCTCTGGGCCATAAAGACCTACGTGCCCGCCGTTTGGGGCAGGCAGGATGCCTGCCGCCCACAAAACTGTTCCATGATAGGCGGGCCCGCTTTTTCCCCCGGTGGCGGGTACGGCATCAGAAGCGGAGTGACAGACAGCTTAGCCCGCCGTCGAGCTTTCGGAACTCTGAGACGTCGAGCGCTATCGTCCTGTAGCCGCAAGACTTGATGGCCTGTTCCGTTTTCGGAAACCCGGCGGGCACGAGAACCGTGCCGTTGATCCAGACACAATTGGCGGCGTACTGCTCGTTATCATCGATTGGAATCCGGGTAAACCTGGCTAATTCCGGATGAGACTTGAATTCACCGGCAACCAGCAGGTTGAAGTTCTCCAGATACGCCACTCCCGACTTCAAATGCAGGACATGCTTCAAAGGAACGGTCGAGCCGGTCATGCCGTGATTCTGGAGGATCTCGATGATCTGCTGGGCTCCCTCGGGGTTGGTCCGGTCGGATAGTCCGATGTAGTAATGGGTACCAACCATCATAATGTCCCCCGCTTCGGCCGTCCCTGGTACTTCAACCGTTTCCACGGTCTGAAAGAACTGTTTGACGACGGTTTCTATCTCCCTGGTCTCTCCTCGCCGCGACGGGGCGCCCGGACGCATCATTATGGCACACTCGGGGGTCAGAAGCGCCGTGTCCTCAACAAAGGTCGAATCCGGATGGTCGTTATCCGGGGGCAGGACAGTGACAGTCAGGCCGCAGTCCCGTAGAGCATCGACATAGGCATCATATTGGATCAGGGCTTTCTGATAATCCGGAGGACCAAGATCAGACGTCGTCAGGCCGTGGATCATTGAAGGGCCGGGTCGTCTGGCAATGGCTCGAGTGTAGCGCATTTGGTTCTCTACCGTGTCGGCTGAGCGTCGGACCTCAGCTTATCGCCCGCTTTCGACAGTCTTTGTGCGCGGCACGACCGGTTTGGAGTGCTCGTCGTCACTTAGGCACCTGATGCTCTCCGAAGTGCTTTCTAATTAGTTCCTCGTCACCAAGAATCATCACGTTTGTGCGATGCGCTATCCTCTCAGCAAGGAGGGCAAGAATTGTGTCTCTTCCTTCAGTTTCCTGGGTAATGCGTAAGCTCTTCCAGCCCGCAAACAAACTGATGTCGATTGGTTGCACGATTATCTTGGTTAGGTCGGCATACCTCATTGTTTGAATAATCAGTGTGCGCTTGACTATCGATTCAGGACCGACGGTCAAAGAGAATCGGAGAAAGCTGACGATACCTAATATTGTGATGGCCAGCAAAAGCCCACCTGCCAGAACGTACCACGCACCTCCATTCTCGCTCGCACCAAACCATAATGACAAAACAGACGCCGCAACACCAACGGGCAGTAGGAACGCTCCCAACACCTTTGCGCAGCGAGAGTATCTGAAGACCTTGTATTCTGCAGAAGCCATTTGAGGTCCCTCAATTCTTTAATTTTGTGCGCGGCACGTATCCTACGTGCCCGGCGTTGGGGGCAGGCAGGATGCCTGCCGCCCACAAAACTTGCGGGTGGAGACTATTTCTGCAGGCTCTCCCTCGAATATTCGACCGGTGCACTCAAACTGATTTCGCGCAATTCGCCGTCGCCGAACTTTCTGGCGACTGCATAAAACTTCTGTTCGCCGTTCAGTTGTGCCTTGCCTGCAATACCTGCCACGTTTCCGATCCACCACAAGGGAACCCGATCATCAAGAAAGACCACGATCTTCTGGTCGGGCCCAAAGTCATTCACCTTGTCCTGTAATACGCGCAGAATCTGGTCCCCAACAACTTCAGAATTCACTTTGAGCACGACTTTACCCTTCTCCCACAAGGCCTCAATCTCGATAACCTTCGACTGCGAAGTCTGAAGATGGGCGCTGGTCATAGAGAGAAACAACACTACTGGGACAAGCGCTAACAGGGTTCTTTTCTTAATCACCATCTCCGATTTCCTCCTGTACCTGGCCTTGATACCCCGCCATTTATGGCGGGCTGGCCAATCCACGATACGTCTATGTCTGCACATCTGTCAAGATCATCGCGTGACGCCCGGTGCGGCGTCGAATGAAAGCGGAGAGGCAGGGATTCGAACCCTGGGTAGAGATTTAAACCCCTACAACGGATTAGCAATCCGCCGCCTTCGACCAGCTCGGCCACCTCTCCGGCGCAATTGAAATAAGCACGCCAATATACCGCGCCGCCCGGCTCCGTTCAAGCGGATTTTCGCCCCCCTCAATGCACGCGAAATATGATTTCGAATGAAGTACGGCCCGAAAACCGCCGGCTACTGGCGGCGGACCTGGTTTCCGTCGAGCAGATAGGTGCCGCGCCCTTCTTCCTGATTGAAGTCCTTATACACCAGTCCAAAAGTGGTGCGCACCCCGGGATAGATGATTTCGTCGGCGTGAATCCGGGCATCGGACAGTTCCTTGAGTTTCGCCTCGGCCTCCTGTTTCACCTGTTCCAGATGGGCCAGCGACTCCGGCACTTCGTCGAGAAACAGCTCAAGTTTGGCCATCACTTCGCGCTTCCCCGGCGTGAGCTTGTTGAAGGCATCGAGCCGCATCAGGGTGGCCAGCGCCCCCTTGACCCGGTCGGCATCCTGATTGACACGGGCGATTTCCTGTATGGTCCGGAAGTAGGCGGCAAAGACGTCGGCGTTATACCCGGCGACGAGGATAGTCGCGGTGCCGGCCGGCGACCCCAGAATGGCGGCCCGAATATCCTTGCCGGCGCGAATCTCCCCACCCACGATCTTGCCGCGCCTCCCTTTGACGGTCACTCTCTCTTTGGCCGTGACCAGGCACTTGATGATTTCCCCACCGACCGTCACGCTCCCGCCGCAATTGATCTTTTGCCCCTCGGCGTATCTGAGGATGATATCCCCTCCGGCGTCCATAATCCCCTGTCCGTCGCCGAAAAAGCCGCCCTTGACAAAGATGTTCCCTTTGACGATCAGCCGGGCATCCTCGACATTCCCGCTGACCTCGAGATCGCCGTCGATTGTCAGCTCAAACCCCGCCTTGATGTCCCCTTTGACCCGAACCGAACCGCGGCAGTCGATATTACCCACGTTGAAATCGACGTCGCCATTTATCGACACCACATCGACTACCGACACTTTGCCGTTGGTGAACTGGATCACGCCGCTGGCGGTGGTCACGACCGAGCGCCCGTCGCCGGTCACTTCGGTGTTGGCGCCGTTGTTGAAACTGAGGTCGCGCCCGATCGGTCCCCCGATCTCCTTGCCCGTGACGTCCATTCCCGGCTTGCCCACCGAGGGAGGCGTCTTGGTGACCAGCACCTGGCCGGCGGTGCAGTTCTGAATGAAATTGATATCCTTGTAATCGATATTGCCGTTCGCATCGACCCGCGGCTGATGCTGGTCGGTGGTGTTGAAGTGATACGTGAAGGTGGCGTTCTGGCCCTTTTCCGGCGGTACCCCGTCAGCTACTTTTACCGGCACATTGAATCGCTGATCGCTGATTATTGACGTGATTGCGGCGCTGTTGATGCCGTACATCACCCCTTCCCTCGCCAGCGCGTCGAGCACTTCCTGCTCGGTGATGACCTGTTCGTCAGTCGCCGGTTTGCGCAGAAGCAGTGAGGCCGACATGGCGTCCTTGGACACAATGACCTTGATGCGTTCGCGGGTTCCGGTCGATTGTGCTCCAGCAGACACGGGTCGATCCTCCGGGTATCAGGTGACGTCGGGTACTGGTTTCCCCGACAGAAGGCGCCAGTAGGTCCGTTCGACCACCAGCGCGATTTCGTGGCTCTTGAACGGTTTGGTTATGTATTCATCGGCGCCCAGTACGAGGCCGTCTCTGACCGAATATGTGTCGCCAAAGGCGGTGATCAGGATGACGGGAATGGACGGAAACCGTTCTTTGACCGCCTTGAGCAAATCGTACCCGTTCATGACCGGCATCCGGATATCCGAGACGATGATATTGACCGGTGTCTGTTCGAGTAACTCCAGCGCGGCCCGGCCATTGTCGGCCTGCAAAACGCGGTACCCCTCGCGGACCAGGATCTTTTCGATCAGCTTGCGCGCCATCGTATCGTCATCAACAATCAATATCGTCATTGTCGTCTTCATCGACCTTTGGTCCCCTGCGCCAGAATTCTCCGGATGTCGTCACTTGACCGCACACCGGGGTTTGTGACCACTATACTCGATTTCTTCATGTCAGCGTGGTGGCAACCTCGGCTATGAATTCGTCGAGCATGATCGGTTTGTACAGGACGCGGCAGGCGCCCTGCACACCGGCTTCCTTCACCAGCCGGTCGGTGGCGTTCCCCGTGATCACCATCACCGGGACACGGGGCGAGTTCTGTTTGATCTGAATGAGCGCGTCCAGACCGGACACCTCCGGCATGATCAGGTCCATCGTGATCAGATCATAAGCCGTCTGTTCAGCTTTGGCGATGGCCTCGCTCCCCGAGTCGGCCAGATCGATTTCAAAGGCGTTGGTCAGGCGGCAAAAGTCCCTGAACACGTCGCGCACCCAGGTTTCATCATCGACGATGAGCACCCGAAACGCCCGTCCGCGTTCGCGCGCCTTTTCCGCCAGCTTTTGTAGATCAGCGGCCATAGTTTTGTTCATAATGGATGCCTCCGGTCCCGGCCAGACGCGCATACATCTGCGCCCCTGCCGGACCACTATTATAGTATCGGCAGAAAGCCGCTGGTCTTCAGGCCCCCGCTGAGCCGTCCTGGGCCTGTTCCAGCTGGCCCAGCAAGCTCTGGCACTGGCTCAGAATGCTGTGCAGGCGTTGTTCGATATGATCGCGGGTGTGTTGCCCCGAGGGGATTTCGAACACCATGGTCTCGGAATTGCGGGCGGCATTGAGGATATTGGTCAGGTCGGCGACCACCCGGACCGTGCCATTGACCAGCCGAATGAACTCCGGCTCCAGACGATCGAGCGTGGCCGACCCCTTCTCCGAACGGGCCTTGGCCAGATATAACGCGATATTGAGCGCCATCCCCTTTACTTCCTCGCTCAGCGCGTCAACCTGCGCCAGTAGCTCAAGTTCGCGGCGACGGGTGCGCTCCAGCGCCGAGGGTATTGGCAACGGATCGGTCATGTCGGTTCCCCCTGCGGTTCGGGCGTTTTTTGCGGATCGCCGGTGGCCGGTGGTTGAATCTCTTCGACAATTGTGTTCACCTGGCGAAGCCGTCGATTGATGTCGCGAATTCTCAGCGCCGCTTCCTCGATTCGTTGCAGGCGCGAGACCGCTTTCTGGGTCAGCCCGTCCTGTTCCAACAGCAAGCATTGGGCATTTCCGACGATGACCGCCAATGGATTGTTAATTTGGTGGCTGATGTCGGTCGCCAGAGACGCGACCCCGGCCAGTCGTTCCTGCGCAATGAGCTGTCGTTGGACGGTCTTGAGCCGGCGCTCGGATTCGGCCAGTTCTTCATGCTGGCGGAGTAACTTTTGTTCGAATTGCCGGCGCTCCATGGTCACCGCCAGCTGATCGCCGATCACGGTGAGAAGTCTGACCTGTTTATCGGCCAGCGCCTTCGGCTTGTGGCATCCGACGCTCAGCACGCCGATCACGCAGTCGGCAATGCGCAAAGGAACGGCGAGGACGGTGGCAAAATCGGTTTCGGGATCAAACCCCTCGGTCTCGTTGCGCGCGGACAGAAGGATCGGCTTTCCATCCTGGGCAATCCATCCGGCCAGACCGTCGCCATGACCCATTTTGAGAAATCCAAGCACCTCGACCGGCTGATTCAGGGTGGCGCACTCTTCAAGACGCTTACGGGACCCATCCATGACAAACAGGGTCGCGGCGTCAAACGCCACGAGGGGCTGAATGAGTTCCAGCACGGCCGTGTAGGTGGCGCGGTCGGGGGCGGATTCGCGGCACAAGGCCGCTATCTCAGCCATGACGCCTATTTTTTCCCAGAAGCGCGTCTGGTCGGAAGCGGAGTCGTTTCTGCGGGCACGTGAAACCACGTCACCGCCCTTTCATAAGTGAGCTGGCCTGTGCCACCAGTTGATCGGCGGCTCGTTGCTCGAGTCGCGCCAGGAAATGCACTTTTTCGGCGGCGCTGAGATGCAGGTCCGGGTCGCGCTGATCGTCCTCAAGACTCGACTGGAACACTCGCGGTCCGCGAAGTTCGGTCGAGAACGGCTCAGCCGCCAAAAGCCGCGGCTTCTGCAGATCAATCATGCGAATCTCTCCCTCCAGCACGCCGAAGACTTCATACTTCTGAAAAATCAAGGGCATGTTGAAGGTTTTGCGCGTCTCGAATCGCTCGGAGGCCACCCGCACCACCATGAGGTATCGTCCCCCCGCTTTGTTTCCCCAGGCGGTCAGACTGTCGAAGTCACGTGACGCCCCCGGAAACGGCGGCATGCGGCCGTCGATGTCCGACGTCAGCGTGATATTCATGTCGGCGTGACGGCCGAGCGTGACGGCCAGTTTCTCCTGCAGGCGGGATTCGGACCACCCCGATGGCGGGGCTTCCACGTGAAGAATGACGTCGCGGGTCGTGCCCTGGACCGGACGGTGAATCATCACCCCGGCGCCAACGATCGTCACGATCATCAGCGCGATGATCGCATACCGCGATAGCTCAGGCCTTGTCGGCCGAAATGTCGTTTGTAACATACTTGCTTAACACCTGTCGTACGCGGTCATTAAAGTTGGCGCAGTTGTCGCCCAACAGCTCGATCTCGGCTCGGGACATCAGATCGGGGAGTTGCGAACGGTTCAGGAATTCAATTCCCGCCAGATATGTCCCGCTCTCGGCGTCGGCCCGTTTGACCAGTCCCAGCACGTTGGCCAGCGTCTCGACCCCCTGGAGCGTGAATTGCATGGCCACCAGATCACCCTCGGTGACGGCCTGATCGAGTTCGACCAGAACACCGCCGCCTGAAATGTTCAGGATCAGACCGTTGATCAGATGCGGATTCCCTTCGGGCCAGAAATGCGCCTGACGGTCCTTGATCTTCTTGAGACTCATCGGCGCGCCGATCTCCAGACGGATAAACCGGCGGCGGTTCTCCTCCTGGACCTTGAACGGCTTGCGAACCTGGACGGTCTCCGCTTTGGTGGCGACGTCTTTCACGAACTTGGCTTTTGAACTCGTTTTCATTTTATGCTCCTGTTATTGCTTGAATTCCATATCGGCGGGCCACTCCATGATGGTCCGGTTGAGTTTTTCGCGATCCTCGGCGGAATAGTCGAAGATAGCTCCGGGCAGATCGCGGCGACGTTCCGGCGGCACCACCCGGGTGCTCTGTTCGCGCGTGACAAATTCCAGTCCGGTGCGAAACGGCCCCGTCTCGCTCTGGTGAGCGTGACACACCTGGCAGAGAATAAGCGACGGAAAGTCCAGATCATGAATATCCATACTGGCGAGCAGGTAGGTGCGTCGCTCCAGGCCGCTGGGTAACGCCACCATGCTCCCCCCTGCCGAGAAATTGATTGAGTCGGTCGCCAGCCAGCGCAATTGTCCCAGCCCGGCGCGGGTCGTCGGATTCATCGGGAAAACCGCCAGCCGCACCGGTCGGGTGAGGGTGACGCGACGAAAACGCCTCTGCCTCAGCGGCGTGACTTTTTCTTCAAGGTGCAAATAGCACTTGCCGCCGCCGGCCCGTCGAAGCCGCGCGCGAACCGCCAGTTCTTCGCCCCGATAGACATACTGCAACACGACGTTTTGGTTGTTCACCAGATTTTCTATCAGCGAGGTCGGCCCGCCGGTGAAGATCTGCAACTGACGATCCTGAACCGCCAGCACCTTGCTTCGCAGTTCCTTTCCCGGTATTTGATCGGTATAAAGCCGGATTTCGCGCCCCACCAGTTCGGCCAGGTCCAGACGTAGCATTTCGAACGCCGAGGTTTCGGCCGGGAGCATGTGGTCTTCCTTGCCCATCACAACAGTCCCTTCTGACGAAGAATGATTTGTCGATTGAATATCCACACCACCAGACGGTTCTGCGCGGCGTGATTGAACTGAGCCAGAACCGGCGGCAGGTGAACCGCCTGGGGCGCCGAAGCAATCTGATCGAGTCGCTCCACCAGCACGAATTCAAGTCCCAGCGCCCGTCCGTTCTTCTCCTTGATCTCCCGGCGGCACACGGCGAAAATGTATTCCGGAAGCCCCTCCTGTTTCAGCCGGCGCAAGCGCATCAACAGAAGTGCGCCGATCGTTACGCCTTCCGGCGTTTCCATCCGCATACCTCCGCCACTCAGGTCCCGCGCCTGCGCTTCCTTCCAGGCCAGCGCGTGTTCCCAGCAGGTCCAATCGATCTCCGGAGTGACTACGGCGTACTCGATCCGCGTGTCCATCTCTATCCGGACAAACAGACGGCGCTGGACCCGGCGGAAATCGCCCGGAGCGCTCAGGATCGCCTGACCCTTGTTGTCCGCGCCTCCACGGCTGATGCGTGATTCGAACTGGTAGATGGCGTCGTCGCGCGTCAGTTGCACCGTAACCGGCATCCCGTCGCGAAGCAGGGTGTGCCCGGACACAAATTGCGGCTCCGTTATCACCAGAGCGTCACCCTGGAAGTCCTCAATGCGGCTGGCATAGCGGCCCGCATCGGCCCCCTCGCCCACCACGACTACAATCTTCTCCCACAGCTTGAGCGGCTGGGGAAGAACGGCTGAGTCTATTCGTGAAACACTCATCGATAGTCCATTAAGCCGATTTCGCCGCCGCCAGCGTCGAACGTCCCTGTTCCATGGCCAATTCCAAGATCTTTCGCGCCAGAGCGGTCCGCGATTGATCCTGGCGGTTTTGATAAATGAATTCCTGGCCCGTCTTGATCGTGCTGGAGAAATACTGCTTTGCCTGTTCGTAGTCACCGATGCGGCGCGACAGTTCGGCGATCAGGTATGACGCCTGAATCTGCTGGTTGCCCGGAGCAATGTCGCGCCCGGTCGCGAATGCGGCTTTGTAGTGTTCAACCGCCTTCATCAGGGCTTCGCGCTCATTGGTGACTACCCCCGGCCAGAGCCGTTGCATGGCCATCAGAAAATCGGTGAACGACACATACGACCAGAACGGCATCTCGCCCGCCGTCACCTCACCCCCCATAATGCTTGATTTGTAATCCTCCACCAGCAGATTGAGCGCGGTGATCTGGCCCTCCACGTCCCCTATCGAGGAGCTAATCAAGCTGAGCGCCTTCGAGAATTGGTCCCGGAACGGCAAAATGCGCGATGCAATCTCCGCCGGAATCTCATCCATGGCAAACTGAGAATTGACCGTCCCCAGAAAATCGCCCAGTTCCGGCCGGGTCAGGCCGACGTGCTTGGTCAGACGGTCCAGACCGCGGTCCAATTCCTGAATCAGGCCGCGAAGCATGACGGCGTGGGGATTCTCGCTCTTGCTCGATTGGCGGAATACCCAGCCGATCCGCAGGTAGAACCGGCCCAGATCCAGTCGGCTGTGGTGCTCGAACAACTGTTCGTCGTAAATCGCCAGCAACAGCTTGAGAATCGCCGATTCATTCGGATACCGGGTGGCGTCAACTTTCGCGCCCATCTGCTTGACGACCGAGTCGGCCGTGGACAGATGTTCCAGGTGCCGGTCCTTGACCGCCTTGAGACGATAGGTGCGGAAGGTCGCGTCGTTCTTCCAGTCCTTGAAATCGTTGGTCATCTCCCGGGTGTAGTAGCAGTTGCCGCACATGGTCGTGAAATACACCAGCGGGTTGTACGCCTGATATCGGGAATACCGCCAGTGGATCTCGGTCGGACAAAAGTCGGTGTCGCGACCGCCTTCGGTGTAGGCGCCGACCTTGATCATCTCGCATTCGTTGACGGTCTTGCAGATCGGACACTCGATTTTCAAAGTCAGAAATGGACTCTCGCTGGGCATATGTGGCTCCCGCTATGAACGGTTGATATCCTGTCGTAACAGAGCGACCTCGCCTTCACTCATGGCCAAGCTCTGTGTTATGTCTCGGTTGGTGGCGCCGCGCTCGAGCATCTGTCGCGCCTGTCGGATGATGTCGGCCCGGTTGCGCCGCAATTGATCGCTCCGGCGCATTTCGACGGCCGGAATCGGGGCAACCGACGGCGCGGCCGACCCGAAAGAAATGAACTCGATACCGTCGGGCCGCCCCGACGTTGGTACGGCTGTCATGGCGGCAGTGCCGCTGGCCCCCGCGATAACGGAAGTCGGCGTCACCCGGCGCCGTCTGAACATCGAAAATACGGTGGCGCAGAACCCCCCGGCCGCCAATAACCCGGCCGCGGTCAGTCCCATGTCAATCAGTTGTTCCACTCGGACATCCATGTCATCTTCCTCTGCACTTATCCTTTGATGTCGATATGCGCGGCGGGCTCGTCGGGTGACGCGGGCCGCGCCTTCGGGGTCTGGGGTTTCTCGTCCGGGTCATGGCCGGCATCGTTTTGCTCGGCGGGCGCGTCATCGTCCTGATGCGACGTCACCACCACTTCGTCCGAGGCCTCGTCCTGGCGTTTCTTCTGATCGTCCATCTGGTCTTCGAGCATGTGCGCAAACCGTTTCTTCTTGTGCTTTTCCGACTCGTGCCAGGGATCGACCTTCGGAAGGCCGACATATTCCGTGCTCTTGTGTACCGGGTCTATGGGACTATCCATGACGTGCTCCACTTATCTCCTTTAGGCCGTCATCGCAAACTTTTCGCGCACCAGATGACGCAGTTTCGACACCGCGCGGGTATGGATCTGCGAAACGCGCGACTCGGAAATCGACATCACCTCGCCGATCTCCTTGAGCGTCAGTTCTTCGAAATAGTACAGCGCAATCACCAGTTTCTCCTGGTTGGTCAGGCGATCCATGGCGACCACCAGAAACGAGCGGAGTTCGCCGCGTTCGATCTCGCCGAGAATCGACATGGCCGTGTCGTTGTGCACGGTCTCGATCCGCGGCACCTGGCGGTTTTCGTCTTCCGGATAGATCACCTCGTCCAGCGACAGAATCGAAGTCGAGGACACGTCGTCGATGGCATGGTGCATTTCCTGCTCCGAGAGTTTCAGTTTACGGGCCAGTTCGTGTATCTCCGGGGCGCGGCCCAGTTCGTTTTCCAGATGGTTGGTGGCGCGATCGATCTCGCGGGAGCGCGCCCGGGTCGAACGCGGCACCCAGTCGAGAGCGCGCAGTTCATCGAGGATGGCGCCGCGAATGCGGGGCACCGCGTACGTCTCGAACTTCACGCCCCGACGCGGATCGAAATTGCCGAACGCCTCGATCAGCCCGATCACGCCGGTGTTGACCAGATCGGTCAGTTCGACCGACCGTGGAAATCCCATGGCCATGCGGGCCGCCACGTTGCGCACCAGCGGGAGATACGCGTTCAACAGCTTTTGACGGTCTTCGTGACGATGGTCTCGTTGATAGCGGGTCCAGTCGCGCGGAGATATCTCCGGCTTCTGAGCCACCGGCTTGGCAACCAGAGGCGTCACTTTGGGCGGACGGGTAGCTCGCGTAACGCGCGAGACTTTCACCCGCACTACCTTGCCTTTTCGCCCGCGCGTGACCGAAGTTCGCTTTGTCTTTGTAACCATATGCGTCTTATCCCCTTATATCGGCCGTAGCCGCAGTGTTATTTATTCCGGTTGGAAGTGTTTCGACGACGCCCGCACGGGTCAACCCGGGCGTGCTTTCGACTGTTCGAACCTGCCGGCAGGCGTCCACCAGCGTGTCCGCCAGTTCTCTGACCTGCTGACAGACGATTGATTTCTGATCGATCTGCGCCATCGCCCGCTGTTGACTGACCGACTGGCCAGCCACCGCGTGCTCGCTGAGCCACCCGATCGGCTTCGGAGCCGAGCCGAGAAACTTCGACGCCATCAGACCGAACCGTTCGATCAGATATTCGGCGTCGCCCGCCGACGGTGCCCGATTGACCAGCAGTCGGCAATCGAGTTTTTTGTTCTGGCTCTTCAGATATTTGTAGAGACCGTATGCGTCGGCTATCGAGGTCAGTTCGGGCACGACCACCAGCAAACAGATATCGGATACCTGCGCCATAGCGGCGGCCGA
>JACRAV010000188.1 GCA_016213305.1 Candidatus Zixiibacteriota bacterium
GATGCCCAGGTCGCGGAATACCTCGATCGTGATATGCCACTCGCCGTCCCATTTCATCGACGGTTCCACCGTGCTGAACGGCTGTGAGGCGTTGAGGACCTGAAGACGCGGCTGGCTCCCGCCGAAACGGGTCATGTCGAGCGCGGCCAGCTTTTCGTTCATCTCGCCGATCGCATACACCGGGCTTTCGTGCGCGCCTGCCACGTCGCCGATGATGTACGTCACCGGCTGGAGATTCTTGTGATAGATGGTCTTTTCGGCCACATTGTTCTCGACCGTCACCAGCTCCGACAGTGACACCAGACCGTTGTCGGATTGAATTTGAAGGCCGAGCAGATCGTGAACGCTCGTTCGCCGCGGACGGGGAAGCTCCAGAATCAATTGCACATCCTCGCGCTCCGGCGACAGATGGGCAATGTCCACCTGCAATCCATTCACCGCCACCCTGAGTGTCCGCGCAATCTGCCCGGCGGAGATGCCATAGAGGGCGGCCTTGTCGTGGTTGATGGTGAAAGTAAGTTTCGGCTGGTCTTCCTCCTGATATGTATCTATATCGACGACGCCGGGGGTGGTGGCGAAAATGTTCCGCACTTCTCTCGCCAGTTGCGTGCGCGAAGAATCGGTGGGGCCGTAGATTTCCGCAACCAGCGTCTGCAGAACGGGCGGGCCGGGAGGAACTTCGGCCACGGCGACGCGAGCGCGGTACTTCTGCGCAATCTCATCCACGCGTGGTCGGACCCGTTTGGCGATATCGTGACTCTGGGCGGAGCGCTCGCCTTTCGACAGCAGGTTCACCTGAATGTCCGCCACATTCGCCCCGCGACGGAGGAAATAGTGCCGCACCAGACCGTTGAAATTGAACGGCGCCGAAATGCCGGCGTATATCTGATAGTTGGTGACTTCCGGTTCCACGCTGATCGCTTGGGCGATCTCGTGCGCGGCCTGGGCGGTCTGCTCCAGCGCGCTACCTTCCGGCATGTTGATCACAATCTGAAATTCGTTCTTGTTGTCGAAGGGGAGCATTTTGACTTTCACCCAGCCGACCCAGACCAATCCCATCGCCAGCATGAGCAAACCCACAATGCCGACCAAAAACCGCCATCGTTGTTTCGGCTTGTGTATCAATTCTCCCATGAACTTGCGATAAAGACGGGTGGACCACCCCTCTCTATCGTCGGCGTGACCGGCCAGATGCGCCTGGCCCCCTTTACAGCCGAGCACCCGAACCGCCGCCCACGGGGTGACGATAAAAGCGACCAGCAGGGAAAAGATCATAGCCGCCGTAGCGCCGATGGGGATCGGACGCATGTACGGTCCCATCAGCCCGCCGACAAACGCCATTGGAAGCACCGCCGCGATCACCGCCCAGGTGGCAAGGATGGTCGGATTGCCGACTTCGGACACCGCCTCCACCGCTACTGACCCCCACGATCGCCCGCGATTCCCCGGCAAGTGCAGGTGCCGCGTGATATTTTCCACCACTACGATGGCATCGTCAACCAGAATACCGATCGAGAATATCAGCGCAAACAGGGTGATCCGGTTGAGCGTAAAGCCGGTCAGATAGAATACCAGCAGAGTAAGCGCCAGAGTCGAGGGAATCGCAAGCGCCACAATGAACGACTCTCGCCACCCCAGACTGAACATGATCAATAGCGACACACTGAGCACCGCGATCAGCATATGGAGCAGAAGCTCGTTTGATTTTTCGGCGGCCGTCTCGCCGTAATGGCGAGTGACGGTCATCGACACGTCGGCCGGAATCATCTTTCCCTTCAGATATTCGACCTTTTCGAGCACCCGGTCGGCGACGTCAATAGCATTGGTGCCGGGACGTTTGGCGATGGACAGGGTCACCGCCGCTTCCTCCTCGTGCGACCGTCCTGAAGCCGCACCCGACCCATACAAAACTATCTGCGACATTTCCTCCGGGCCGTCGATGACTTTCGCAATATCGCGCAGATACACCGGCGCACCGTTGGAGACGCCGAGCACCACCTGCTCGACATCGGCCACACTGCTCAAAAATCCGCCGGTCTCGACGAAGATTTCCTTGTTGGATCGGGTGATCGCGCCCGCTTTCGACTGGCGGTTGGCCTGCTGGATAATCGGAATGATAGCCAGCGGATCAAGATGGCGGGCGGCCAGCGCTTCGGGGTCAAGCTGGATGCGAAATTGACGGCGTAGCCCGCCGATGATATTGGTCTCCGAAACATCCGGCGTCTGCTTAATTTGATTTTCCAACTCTGCGACCACTCGCCGAAGCGAGGCATGGTCCAGTGTTTTGCTGTGAAAAGTCATCGCTAGAATTGGGACATCGTCGATTGATCTCGGTTTGAGAAGCGGGAACGACACGCCTGGTGGAATCTTGTCGAAATTCGACTGGAGTTTCTGGTTGAGCTTCACCAGACTCCGCTCGACATCTTCCCCCACGAGATAGCGGACAATGACCAGAGCTTCTTCAGGCCGGGAAATCGAATAGACATACTCCACGCCCGGAATCTCCCAGACCAGTTTTTCCATCGGCGCCGTGACCCGCTCCTCGACCTCTTTGGCCGTAAAGCCGGGCACCGATACCATCACGTCGATCATCGGAACCTTGATCTGCGGTTCTTCCTCGCGCGGCAGACCAATCACCGCCAGCGCACCAAGAAGAACGGAGGCAATGATCAAAAGTGGCGTCAGCTTGGACTGTACGAACGCCTTGGCCAAAAGTCCGGCCAAACCGGATGAACCGACGCCAGAGTGTTGCGGCTGAGTCACGGCTTCTCCTCGATCCGGTCGCCGTCGGAGAGAGTCTCAGGATCGCTGACCACCACCTTTTCACCGGCCTTTAGCCCGGCCAGAATTTCGTATTTCGACCCGAAGCGGCGTCCGGTGCGGACCAGCCGCAACCGTGCGCAACTGTCGGGCGAGGCAACATAAACCAATTCCAGTTGACCCCGGCGGACCAGCGATTGCTCCGGGATGAGCAAGCTTTCTTCGGAGCCGACCGAGAGCAAAAGACGTCCGAACTGTCCCGGTCGCACGCGGGCATAGGTATCGAGAATGATTCTGGCGCGGAATGTCCGGCTCGCTTGTTCGGCGCTGGGAGATAATTCCTCGACCCGGCCGGACAGGATGGTATCGATCGACGGGATCTCAACACGTACGGTTTCCCCCACCGCCAGTCGTCCGCCCCGCGATTCCGGTATGCTGACCACAAAGCGCGGCGCGGCGTCTTCTTCGAGCGTAAACAGCGGCC
>JACRAV010000183.1 GCA_016213305.1 Candidatus Zixiibacteriota bacterium
GACCGAAGCGGTTGGCGGTGACAATGATGCTGTCTTTGAGCGTCACGACGGTGTCAGCCGTCTGCTCTGCGGCCCGGCTTTGTGTTCCCATCGCACACAGGGCCGCGAGGACAAAAAAAACGCGATACATGATACCTCCGGTCCGTACCCGCGCGCGCTGGATTCGAATGCGTCAGCCCGCGCCGACGGTACGACTTGATCGATAGAGTCCCGGCAGGTTTCCTGGCTTGGGCGTCAATCCTCCTGCGGCGCCTTCCCCGTCTCGTGACAGGTGGCATCGGCCGTAGTAGTAGCCCATACAGTAGCGGGGCTGCGACGGAATTGCACCGTCTTCCCTATTACCCGTCCATTCGGACGGCACCGGAACGTTGTGGGATATAGTTTGGGGATTTACGGCAGAGATGTCAAGATCGAAATACGAGAGACGCCCGCATCAGTACGGGTCGTCGAGAAACGAATTATAGTTTCTTCGGATTTCTTCCATGCTGTCGCCGCCGAATTTGGCGAGAAAAGCATCGGCGGCCACCAGCGCGGCCATCGCTTCGCAGATCACCGCAAGAGCCGGGACCACACAGTTATCAGTCCGTTCGACCGCGGCGGAGGCCGTTTGTTTGGAAATGATATCAACCGTCTGAAGAGGGCGGTTAAGCGTAGCGAGCGGCTTGGAAGCGACCCGCGCGACCACATCTTCGCCGTTGGTGATGCCTCCCTCTATTCCGCCGGCATTGTTGGACGAGCGGCCATATCCCTTCTTCCTGCGCTCACGGCCGGGAGTGTACACAATTTCGTCGTGGACCTGCGAGCCATACTGCTCGGCGGCGGCGAAGCCAAGCCCGATTTCGACCCCTTTGACTGACGGTATCGACATCAGGGCCGCGGCCAGCCGGGAGTCAAAACGATCGGACCATTGAGCGTAACTACCCAACCCGACGGGGAGTCTCCGAACGATAATTTCGACTTCTCCCCCGACCGAATCGCCGGCCATGCGCGCCCGCTCGATCTCGGCAATCATTTTTGCTTCGGTGTCTTTATCAATGCAACGAACTTCAGAGGCCTCCGTCACTTCGCGCAGTTGGGACAGATCGGATGGAAGCTTGTAGTCCAAGAGAGCGACCTGGCCAATTCTCACGGCATGGGAGCCGAACTCGACGTCGAAATGTTCCAGAAGCTGGCGCACCAGGGCGCCCACGGCGGTGCGGGCGGTAGTTTCCCGCGCCGATGCCCGCTCCAGCACATTGCGCAGATCGTGATGTCGGTACTTGATTCCCCCGACCAGATCGGCGTGTCCCGGCCTCGGACTGGTGACCCGACGAGCGGCGATTTTTGATTCGAGGGAAGCGTCTTTGCCGTCGGGTGGATTGGCGCTCATGATGTCGGACCAGTTGGCCCAGTCCTTGTTCTTGATGACCAGAGTGATCGGACCACCGGTGGAAATGCCAAGCCGGACGCCGGAGACAATTTCCACCCGATCCTGTTCGATCTGCATCCGGCCGCCGCGGCCGTACCCCTTCTGCCGTCGGGCGAGCTGGAAATTGATCTTTTCCGGATCAATAGCGACGCCGGCGGGGAAACCGTCGAGCACGACGGTAAGTTGCGGGCCGTGTGATTCACCCGCGGTCAGGAAACGTAGCATATGCTAAGCTACCGGGATAGAGTCGAGAAATCAATGGCTCGCGCCGGCCTCATCTTCGACCATAGCATCGTCGGGGAGAATCAGTCCGGACTCTTTTTCCATGATCTGAAGGCGTCGTTCCACGCGGTCGTCGATATTGAGCGCCTGCGAGGTGTCGAGGAATTTCACATGGTCAATAGGGGAAATGGTTTTGATCTCGGTTACCACGGCCACAATCTTCTTGATCGACCGATCGATGACGTCCAGTGATTCCGGGAGGCGGTGGATCAGGGATTCGGTATCGCCCCGTTCATAGACCATGCGAAGAATCTGGGAGCGGCCATAGACGGCCATCGCGGCGTTATTGAGATAGTGCGACAGCGTGCTGATGGCGATGTTTTTGGATTCGAGCGCCCCCTTCTGGCGCTCTTCGGCCAGCAGTTTGGCGGTCAGTTCCTGGCGTTCCTTGTAGAGATTTTCGACCGTCAGATAGGTCTGCCAGATTTCGCGGTTGGCCCGGGCGAGGATATCCTCGGTCGAGCCGATATCGATTTCCATGTGGGCGGCGATTTCCATTGAGGCCCTCATCATCGATACCGAGATGGCGTCGGTCTGTGGTCTGGAAAGTCCGAGCGACGCGGCGAGTTCTGGGCGGATGCGGCTCTTTTCTTCGATCTCGTCGATGAATCCCGGGTAACCACCGGGCGCCAGAAGGATGGCCAGCATGACACATCGTCCCACAACGTTGACCTCGCCCGCCATCGAGTGTCGATGGTGCATTCGAACGGCATCGCAGATATACTCGGGGAGACGCCAGCGGGTGGCCAGATGATACCCGGCCTCGGTGTGGTCCAGCCCGAACAGTTCGACTTCGGCGGCCAGCGATGATTTCAATTCGGCCTGACGTTGCAGAACCCGGCGATATTGCTGTGGGTAGGTCTCCAGCAGGTACATGAGTCCGATATCGTGAAGGAGTCCGGCGACAAATGCCTCTTCGGGGTTCTTGTGACCGATGGCCTTGGCGATCATGTCCGACCCGGCGGCGACGGTAAGAAAGTGGCTGAAGAGAGCCTGAGCATCGATGCCGGTTTGCTGGTGTATTTTTTCGGGGCGGAAGATCGACGTTGAGAGGGCCAGGCACTTGACGGAATTGACGCCAAGGAGTTGCACGGCCTGATGAACCGTTTTGATGTTGGCAAAACGGGAATAGAACGACGAATTGGCCACCCGAAGAATCCGGCCGGTGAGAGCCGGGTCACGGAGAATCAGACGGGACAGGGATTCGGCGTTGAAATTCGGATTGCCGGTTTCCTTGAGAACGTCGGAGAGAGACTGGGGCAGGGACATCAGGTCGGTGCCTTCACGGATGTGGCGAACAACGGTAGCTTGGTCAATAGAACTCATGTATGTCCCCGGGCGTGGCATTCTTTTCATATAATATCGGCAGGAAGGCGCGGTCCGTTTAGGCAGAGAAAAAGACGAAACGCCGATAGAATTAGTGCGGTTATTCTGTTTTGACGACGGATTTCAGCAGATCGCCCAGCTGTTCAATTCGAAACGGTTTGTAGAGCACATCGACAACCCCGGCGTTGGAGAGGGCGCCAGGATCCAGAGTGGCCTCCCAGCCGGTCATGACAACGACGACCGTGCCGGGTTTCCGTCGTCGGAGTTCCTTCGCCACTTCAAGCCCGGACAGTCCGGGCATGGCCAGATCAACGAGGACCAGGGCATAATTTCGCTCGGTAGCCATCTGAAGGCCGACCTCGCCCGACCTGGCGACATCGGCGCGATACCCAATGGTCTGGCACATAGCTGAGACAAGGTCCAGAATCACGGCCTGGTCATCGATGACCAGCACCGACGCGGCGGTGGCCGTGCCTGTAGCGGGCGTTTCTCCCGTGACCCGTCGGGGGAATCTCAATGAGAGATACGTGGGAGAAGTTGACGTGCTGTCGATCGCCAGCCAGGCGCCGCTGTCGGCGGCCGTTGGCGGGATGAAATCACCGATCGGAGAATCGACGGGGGACGAAATATGTCGATACGCGCCGAAACCGGCGACCGAAGTCACCGGTGCGAAGAAGCGGCGGTGGCGGGAGACATCGAGATAGACATGTTTATCGTCCTGATACACGGCCAGCGACAGAACTTCATCCTCGGCCGCCAGTGCGGAAAATCGGGCCACCAACTGGTCGAACATTTGGCGCATGGTCGAAATGGGTGCGGCTATTTCAGAGACCGACTGGATACGGGAATGTATTTCTCGGGGCCGTCCGCTTACCATATACAGATCACCGGATATGCGGGCTGAATCCAGCGCGCCGGCCACGGTAGAAGAAATGTTCGTCCCGATTGGCGAGTCGATATTCGCGCCCGCCGCATCTGTCATTGGCTCCGATTCACTTGCTCCCTCGAGCGCGGCACGATGCGAATCAAGCTCGGCCCTGAAGGTGAACAGACCGGAGGCCAAAGTGAGAAGCCGGCCATATTCGTCGCCGTCGCGGTCACCCAAATTGCCGGAAAGGACAGCGACGATACTTGTCGTGGCACCGGCGCGCAGGGGACAGACGGCCACAAGAGCGTGAGTGAGGTCGGTCCCGAGCAAACGGCCGATCGACTGACGATTGAGCGGCTGGTACTCGTCCAGCGCCCGGGCCACCTCTTCCCTGCCGGCGGCGACGATACAGGTCTTTTCAAGGGAAGCGCGGCCAATGGCGCCTTCATCGGCGCCGATCGCCAGACCCGCCAGCGATCGCTCGCTGACTCCGACGGCATGGCGCACCCGCCAGCGACCGTCGGATTCACGACCAAGCGCAAGAAAGACGGTGGTCTCGGAAAAGGCGGGGGCAATAATATCGATGAACTTTTCGGGAGATACGGGTGCGCCTGACAGCTCCGGGTTCAGAAA
>JACRAV010000184.1 GCA_016213305.1 Candidatus Zixiibacteriota bacterium
CACCTGGCCGCGATCCGGAAGCTGAAGCCGAACGAGGTGCTGGTTGAGGATATCACGCTGGGGCACGTGGCGGGGAGGTTGTAGGTGTGTTCATCAAGGTGCTACGAATTGCTTATTGGCTCAATCTTGCGGCTTTCGTGGTCCTTCTTTTATTGATTACTCTTCGCCTGGGTCTCCTGCCTCAGGAGTTTGAGATTCGGGATCTCTGGCTTGGTGTAGGTCTATCGGCAGTATTCTTTTTTCCCTTTCTCGAAGTACCGATGCTGATTATATCCGGCGCGGGATATCTCATGGATCAGCGGCGCCGGATACTCTACGCAGTCACATCGGTGGCGATGTTAGCCGGGATTGTATTCGCATATATCAACAGGAATACGCCCTTGCCCTGAGTTTTTTAGGGCGGAACCGCTTCTGGTTCCGCCATCTTTTCCGATGGGAAGAGGCAGAACCACTTCGCTTCGCTCGGGTTCTGCCCTACAGTAAACTGTGGGTCACCAGAACACAATGTCACCCCACCAGCGCCAACCCGTCCGTAATCACCTTCGTCAATTCCGGGTGGGATCTGGCCGTTTGTTCCAGCGACGAGCGGATTTCCGCGCAGATATCGGGGGATAACTTCTTCTCAAGCAGTATCTCCAGAATTTCAAGTGACGCCAGCCAGTCCTCGGGGAAATCGCGGGTGAGGTTCCGCCGGATCGATGGCAGTCCTTCGTACCCGTTCTTGTTGTCACGGATATCGCGGATATGCGCATAAATGGCCTGCAGGCGATAATCTCGCTCCGAATGGTTGGTGCGGATCGTGCGGGTCTTGCTCACCAGCGCGATCTGATCGAACGCGTCCTTGTCCGCCGCGCCGTTGAAAACCGAGACGATCCTCTCCCCCACCGCCATGTCGTATGGTCCCCATTCCGGTTTGTACAGGGTCTGGCCGCCATGCGTGACGGAACAATTGGAAAAGACCATAAGAATGATTTTGCCGCCGCGCCGTTCGATCCGCTCAAGCTTGCCGGTGACAGTCACCCCCGATTCAAAAGCGAGTTTCGACGGTGAACCGATTGTTATTCCCAGTTCGGTCAGATCGCTGTCGGAGTGATTTTCGAGCGGTTTGGCTATTCCGCGAAGTTTTCCGACCGGTGAGCCGAAGCCATCGGCGTGATACTTTTTGTCGTGGCCATGCAATTCTTTGTAGTTGTAGGCCAGCGCCGACGGACCTTTGGCCTGGATATAGGCCGGTTGTTCCGAACCGTTCGGGATCATCCCGGAAAAGATGCCCGACACCTGCAGTCCCGACGAATACTCGGCGGTGGCGGTGTTGTTGCATTCGATCGCTTTTTCGATGCCGTACGACCCGCCGCGCCGATAGGCCATCGTCTCGGAGAACTGTTCCAGAACCGACATCAACTGGTCGAAATCCCGGGTGACGAACAATTGCGGCTGTTTGGTGGTGATATCGAATGCGTAGTCGGCGGCGTCCAGACTGTACGGAAGTTTTTTGACTTCCGGCCCCAGACAGGAGACCGCCTCGCCGATGGAGGACAGAAGTCCGGCGCCGTAGATTTTGGGATTCTCCATATCGCCGATCAGCCCGTATTCCACCGTCCACCAGTGCAACCGGGACAGGCGGGACATCTCCGATGGCGCCCCCAGATTGGCCTGGCGCTCCAGCACCAGTTTTTCGGTCGATTCGATCTCCTGTTGATCGGTATCGGGAGCTTCTTTCAGAATGGAAAGCCGGCGGATCGCCTCGTACAGTTCGAAATCTTTGCGGGAGGACATTGCCTTGGCGCCGATTTCCCCGAATTTCTGGAGATAATCCGCGTATTCTCGGTCAACAATGATCGGAGCATGTCCCGCCGCCTCGTGGACAATGTCCGGCGCGGGAGTGTATTCGATATGATGAATCTGGCGCATATCACAGGCGATCACCAGTACACGATAGGCCTGATATTCCATGAAAGCGGCGGGCGGGATGAAGCCATCGACTGCCACGCACCCCCATCCGATCCGGCCGAGAATGTCGTTCATGTCCTCGATGCGGGGGATGGCGTCCAAACTGATGCCGGTGTTGAGCAGACCCTCGAAATACACCCCGTGGGCGTTCTCCTTGAGAATCCTGATCGCCTGACGCATGATATACCGCCAGACGGCATGGTCGATGGGGGTGTAGTGGCGCCAGTCCTGATCGACAATGAACTGTTTGAGATGATTGGGCAGTCGGGTCAGGTGCGGGAAGCGATTGATATCAAACCCGGTGAGGGTGGCGCTGGCGGTACTCATCGACCGAAAACCTCCTGCAGACTAAGTGTAGGGCGCTCCGGGCCACCCTGCGCGGTTGGGCGCGAGTGGTCTTCATGGGCCGAATATATCCCCAAATCGGTCCGGAATCAAGGGTGAAACCAACCGACCCGGTCCGGTGTTCCGGAAATAGACGGTCCGGCGAACAGGGACTTTGCGGGCCGATCAATCCGGACAAACCCCTTGCCAGAGGCGGGCCGGACGGGTATTTTTCACCGACGTGCAAGGAACGTCGCAAACCGGGTGTAGAGGAGCAATGATGGATAACCCCATTGGCATTCGCAAGTACGACTATGTGGAGTTCTATGTCGGGTCGGCCAGGATGACCGCCTGGTGGTTCGCCAAGGCGCTGGGACTCCAGTTCACCGGGTACTGCGGCCCCGAAACCGGGGTGCGCGACCGGATGTCTTACTACCTGACCAAAAACGACCTCAAATTTGTCGTCACCTCCGGCCTACAGCCGTCGAGTTACGACGTCTGGAGCTTTGTCACCAAACATGGCGACGGGGTCAAGCGGTGGTCGGTTGAGGTCGATGACGTTACCGAAGCGTTCACCTATGCCACCCGTCACGGGGCGGTGATGGTGCGCCGTCCGGAAAAGATCGAGAATCACCACGGGTATGTCGAGGAAGCGGCGATCCGCATCTACGATGATTCCGAGCTGGTCTTCGTCAATCGCGACCACTACAAACACATCTTCCGCCCCTTTTTCTGCGAGCCGCTCCAGAAATACCAGATCGAGGCCCACGACACGGGATTGATGTGGGTCGATCACATTGTCGGCAATGTCCGCGAGAACGAGATGAATCTCTGGGCGGAGTATTTCAACCAGACGATGGGGTTCGAGACGTTTGTCGATTTCAAGGCGGGGGATATCGGCACCAAATATTCGGCTCTGTTGTCGAAGGTGGTCCGGAGCAAGAACAGCGTGATTCGCAATCCGATCAACGAGCCGTTCCAGGGATTGAAGAAGTCGCAGATCGAGGAGTATATCGAGCAATACCACGGCTCAGGCATCCAGCATATCGCGATCGCCACCGAGGATATCGTGGCCACCATTTCGGCCCTGCGCCGCAACGGGATGGAATTTCTGGCGGTGCCCGACACCTATTATGACCGGATGCGCAGTCGCCCCGATCTGAAGGTGACTGAGAATGTCGACGATCTCCATCGGTTAGGCATTCTGTACGACACCGAGGCCGACGGGTACCTGCTCCAGTTGTTCACCAAACCGATCTGCGACCGCCCGACGTTCTTCTTTGAAATCATCCAGCGTCGCGGCAACAGCCAGGGGTTCGGCAAAGGGAATTTCCAGGCGCTCTTCGAGTCGATCGAACTTGACCAGAAACTGCGCGGCAATCTTGACCGCGACCCGAGTGTCGTGATGCCCCCCTGCTGAGCAGACGTTGTGACCATGCGGAGAAAGGACCGGTATGCCGTTTTATCATAAACTGGGTGACATTCCGAGAGTGAAGCATACGACCTTCTACAAGAAGGACGGCAAGTCGCTCTATCGGGAGGAGTTATATTCGAGCAAAGGATTCTCGGGCATTTACTCTAACAAGTACTATATCCACATGCCGACCAGTGTCGAGTCGGTGCGGGAAATCAAGCCGTTCGCCGATGCCGCCTGGCCCGACGCCCCGGTGCTGTATTTTCACTTCTTCACCGATAAGAAGGTGACGAAAGGGGATTTCATTTCATCGCGGAATCTCTTCTTGAAAAACGCCCACTGCCGCATCAGCACCGCCCATCCGAGTCAGGACACCGATCGTTTCTTCCGCAATGCGTATCACGCCGAGCTAGTGTTCATCCACCGGGGCACGGGGAAGTTCGTGAGCGAGTACGGACAGATACCGTTTGTCGAAGGGGACCAGATCATCATCCCGCGCGCGGTGACGTATCAGCTCAAGTTCGACAGTTATGCGGACAATAAGATTGTGATTGTCGAATCATCGACGGCTTACGAAGTCCCCCGCAAATACCGCACCGACTATGGGCAGATTCTGGAAGATGCGCCGTATTGCGAGCGGGATTTCAAGCTCCCCGAGTATATGACGCCCCACGACGAGTCGGGCAAGTTTGTGGTGGTGCTCAAAGCGGGCGAGCGATATTTCGAGCACACGCTTCCCTGGCATCCGTTCAATGTGGTGGGCTGGGACGGGTACCTGTATCCGTTCGCCTTCAATATCAAGGATTATCATCCGAAAGTCGGCCGGATTCACCTGCCGCCGCCGGTGCATCTGGCCTTCAACACCGGACACTTTATCGTCTGCAATTTTGTTCCCCGGCCGTACGATTTCCACCCGAACGCCGTGCCGGCGCCGTATTTCCACTCGAATATCGACAGCGACGAAGTGCTTTACTATATCGACGGTGATTTCATGTCGCGCACGGGGGTGGTGTCGGGGTCGATCACCCTGCATCCGGGCGGGATGCCGCACGGGCCGCAACCGGGACGGACCGAGGCCTCGGTGGGAGCCAAAGAAACGAAGGAATGGGCGCTGATGATCGACACCTACGAGCCGCTTGTTCCCACCATTCATGTCAAGGAGACGGTCGATCCGGCGTACGCCCAGTCGTGGCTGGGCGGTGACTGAGAATCGAACATCCCGAATCTGCTTGTGCCATTCCCGCAACTGTCGTATCTTCGCCCCTCAGAATGAGTATGATAAAGATACCGAAACATATCGAGACCCTTCGGCCGTATATCGCCGGAAAAATGATCGAGGAATTCGCGCGCGAGCGCAATCTCTCGCGCATTGTCAAGCTGGCCTCCAATGAGAATCCGCTCGGGCCATCGCCCAAGGCGATCGAAGCGGTCCGCCAGTCGCTTGACAAGTCGTTTCGCTATGTCGATCCGGGGGCGTACGATCTGGTGCGCGCTATCGGCGAGCGAATCGGAAGACCGACCGAGCAAATCGTCTGCGGAGCCGGAACCGATGCCCTTCTGTCATACATCGTCAAGGCGTTCACCGGCGATGGCGACGAGGTGATCACGGCCGACGGCACCTTTATCGGCATCTACGTCTCGGTGCGCAAGCATAACCGTACCCTTGTCACGGTGCCGCTCAAGGATTACAGTTTCGATCTCGACGCGATTGCCGCCCGAATCGGGGATCGCACGAGAATCGTGTATCTGGCGAATCCGAACAATCCGACCGGCACGATGTTCACCTCGCGTCAGTTTGAGAGTTTCATGGCCAAAGTGCCTTCGAACGTGCTGGTGGTGCTCGATGAGGCCTATTTCTCGTACGCCGAATCGCATCCGCAGTACCCCGACGGGCTGAAATATGATTTCGACAATCTGATTGTCACGCGCACTTTTTCGAAGGACTATGGTTTGGCCGGTTTCCGGGTCGGGTATGCCTGCGGGCCGGAATATTTGATCAGGGAAATATACAAAGTGCGGCTTGCATTCGAGCCGAGTTATCCGGCGCAGGTGGCCGCTACCGCCGCGCTCGGAGATGAGGCGTTTCTGCGCACGACCGTTGACCTGAATGGGCGGATGCTGGAAAAGATGCGGACCAGATTCGAGCAGTTGGGCATTGTCCAGATTCCATCGGTGGCCAATTTTATTCTGATGTTGTTTCCGAGCGCCAGTCTGGCCGAGCAGTTCAACGCCGGGTGTCTGGATCGCGGACTGATTGTCCGCCATGTCGCCGGGTTCGGCATTCCCAACGGCATTCGAATGAACAGCGGCACCGAAGACGAAACCGAATTTGCGCTCGAGGTGATCGAGAAGGTCCACGCCGGCATGATGGCGTCCGCCTCAGTGGCGCGATCCGCCCAGTCGTAACCTATGAAACTGGTATCGTATCTGTCCCCCTCCGGCGAGGAGCGGGTAGGTTTGCATATCGACGGCCAGACCGTTGATCTGGCCCAGTCGGCCGCCGGGATCGGCCTTAAATCTCCCACGACAATGGCCGCACTGTTAAATGCCGGCGCTCCCGCACTCAGAGTCGCCCGGCAGGTGGAGTCGGCGTTCGGAAATAAGAGAATCACCGCCATCGTCCACCACAGCCCGCTACTGGCGCCGGTGCCGCATCCGACGTCGTGTCGCGACGGGTATGCATTCCGCCAGCATGTCGCCACCGCCCGGCGAAATCGCGGCGTAGAGATGATCCCGGAGTTCGATCAGTATCCGGTGTTCTATTTTACCAATCATAATGCGGTGTTCGGCGAGGGGGACGTGGTGGTGGAGAGCGACCATCTTCAGAAACTCGATTTCGAGCTTGAGGCGGCGATCGTGATCGGCAAACCGGGGAAGAATATTCCAGCAAGCGAGGCCGACGGGTACATCGCTGGATTCATGGTCATGAACGACCTGTCGGCGCGAGTGCTCCAGATGGAAGAGATGCTGTTGAGTCTCGGCCCGGCCAAGGGAAAGGACTTCGCCACCACGGTCGGACCGTGGCTGGTCACCCCCGACGAATTGGCCCCGTTTTGTATTTCCACGCCGAACGGAAATACGTATGATTTACGCATGACCGCCTATCACAACGGGAATCTGGTGTCCGACGGCAACCTGAAAGATATGAACTGGACGTTTGCCGAGCTGATCGAACGCGCCAGTTACGGCGTCCAGTTGATCCCCGGAGACATTATCGGGTCGGGGACGGTAGGCACCGGATGCTATCTGGAGTTGAACGGCACCCGGGCGCTGGAGGCCAAAGCGAAGGGTGAGCCGTTCACCCCGGTCTGGCTGAATGGGGGCGACACGATTGAACTGGAAATCGCCGGATTGGGACGTCTTAAGAACCGGATTGTCAAAGCTACCAACGACTACTCGATTCTCGCGAAGAAGAAACATGCGCCGAGGTGACCAGCATGCGCCACGTTGTGCCAGGTCAGGTGTCAGTCGAAGAGGTTCAGGCCCTGTTGTTGGGGGGGGTCGCGCCGCGACCGATCGCGCTGGTTTCCACGGTGTCGCCTGAGGGGTATCGAAACCTCTCCCCGTTCTCATTTTTCAATGCCTTCGGGTCCAACCCACCCACGGTGGCCTTCTCGCCGTCCCGACGGGTGCGCGATGCGTCCACCAAGCACACCTATCGCAATCTCATGGCCACCAAGGAGTGCGTGATCCAGGCGGTGACGTACCCGATGGTGCAACAGGTCAGTCTGGCGTCGTCGGA
>JACRAV010000185.1 GCA_016213305.1 Candidatus Zixiibacteriota bacterium
AAGTCCGTGCTGACGGTCATCGGGTGGCGGGGCGATAGTGCCGCCGGAACGCCTTATCGTAACGGCTGGATTTACGTCGATCCGAAAACGATTGGAAGCTCCAGTCTGTCCAAGTTCGCTCCGGGCTGGGATGTCAACCTGTCAGCCGCCTGCCGGTTGGTAGGAGACAAATTCGACGGTGCGCCGGGAGCCGCAGTGACCTCCCTTCCCATGTCTCTCCGGCCGGGTGATGCCGCCCGGGATGCCGAACTCGTGCTTCAGGTCATGCTCACAAAGGGAGAATCAGTCAAGGGGAAACCAAAAGAGGGGATGATCGGGAATTACTTTGAGCGGCAAGTCATCCTGAAGGTCGAAGATTCTCTTAAGAACTGATAGGCGGTCGAAGTATTGCACCCCTCTTTACGGGCCGGAGCGCATCCGTGCGCACCCGCGAAAGACGGGGGCAGTCCCTCGACATCTCCGGCCGAACGCCGCGCCAAAGGCTGGAAATGGCACAGCGCACCTCCAGAATGCTTCCAACCCGGTCTGCCTGTCAACTTAAACTTGTGCCCGCCAGAGCGGTGTACAGCGATACCAACCGGCACCACCCCGCATCTGACCTTGACACTCCGCCCAGATTCCGTTTACTTGCCCGTCTGAAGCGCTCTTGTGATGACCCCATCGTCTAGAGGCCCAGGACACCGCCCTTTCACGGCAGTAACACGGGTTCGAATCCCGTTGGGGTCACCATTGTGTGTCGGCCGATCGCGCCGCCGATAAATCTAATTAGACGATAGTGTCCCGCGACCGTCGCGAAGATCACGGTGGATAAATAACGCCTGCGAATACGTGGGTGCCACCCGGCTGGTGAAGACCTTCTCCAGCGTGTAATCGCCAAATCGCACATCTTGAGTGATCAATCTTTGCAGGGAATCGAGTTCCACACCGAGCGTATCACGAGTCCGCATAACCACCGCACCGGCACGATGTGAATAGAAATAGTCAATCTGGTCGGCCACTGTCAGACCCCTGCGAGTCAGGTAGGGATCATTGAGCAGACCGAAGTCCACCGTCGGCAGGCCCGAGAAGTACGGGATGGCGCCGGCGTCGTACATCACGATCAGACGAGTCTGGGGCGGTACCGTAGCCGCCAGATATTTCCCCACGGCGATATGCTCGTCTTGCAACATCTTATGATAACGTCGAACAAATGCAATTTCTGATGGGAATCCCACGACATGAATGCCAAACTGACATACCAGGAGCCCAGCCAGCACATATAATGCTGTCTTCGGCCTGGATGAAGTTCCGGGTTGCGACTGCCGCAACCCCTCCATTCCCCAATCGATGACTACGGCGATTCCGATCAGTCCCAGCCCATAAAACGGCGCCATATATCGGTGCGAGAAGTTCATCACCAGACTGGCTTGAGAGTATTGGATTGCTACTGCAATAGTGAATATGAAACCAATGCATCCGGCGGCGATCAGGGACCGTCCGTTCGAAGTGCACATGGCGTCACGTATCCTCTGGACAATCGGCACCCGGCCCGCTTTGACCGCGACCACCGCCGCCGACAGCGGAATCGCCCACGCCACCGCCACAAAGGGGAGAAAGGCGAGCAAATTCCGTTCGGCGGCAAGCCCGTGCATCTTGGCGTAAAACGTATTCGGAAGGAGTAAGCCGTAATATTGCCACCGCCAGATGAAGTATGCAGAGGCGGGCAGAAGGTAAGCCAGGGCGGCAACGAGAGTGAACCTTCCAGCACTCTGCCGACGCCGGGCGATGAGAAACATGACAAACAGACCAAGCCCCCCCAGTATCACTCCTTCCGGACGCGCCAGACCGCAGGCCAGCAGGGTGCACAACACAACAGAGGTGGAATATGCGGTCGGCGAGTCGGTGGACATCCATCGAACCATTCCATACATGCCGGCCAGCACCAGCCATGCGAACAACAGGGTCTCCAGCCCGCTCAGCGCGTTTGTCCATAGAAAGGGGGCGGAAACGAAGACGGCCACGACCGTCAAAGTAAGACCTGGCTTTACGCCAAAGTGACGGCAAATCAGATACAACCAAATTCCACACAGGGCAAAGCAGAGAACGCCGATGACCTCGCTGGATAGAGGGGGATTGAGGCCGAGTGACTCCAGTCCGGCCAGCGCCGCCGGAAGCAGAACTCCGGTGTACCCTTCAATCGGCGACTGTCCGATATTCCAGGTCAGTTCGCCATGCGACGCCAGATTATGCGCATATCGAAAAGTGATATAGGCGTCATCTACCGTCCACTTGGGGAAGAAGACCAGCATAGCCGCAAAGAACACTCCCAGAACTGCCAGGAGTGCGCGCAATCTCCATGTTAGCAACATCTCGACCCTTTCCATTGGTTCGATCCGGCCTTACCCGGGGCGGCTCCTTCAGAGTCCGTTCTTTGAGCCGCCGGGTTGATGGCTTCACTGTCGTCAGCGAGAGACCAAGATATCCGCCCGGTCGGTCGGCGCAATGTAAATGTCCCCGGTAACCCAAGCCGAAGGACGCGATTTCACCCGCTTGCTGTCATCATCGCCCTGTCGTATCATATACCGTCGCTCCGGTAGCGATCATATCTATCCCGGACGACTGACAGATGAGCAGTATTTGGAAATATCCGGTGGTGCGTTCCAATCCTTGACCGCCCTGCCTTGCGCCCTTGACGGGAGGAGATTATGAGCACATTCCACGTCCCGACCCCAAAAAACGAACCTGTGTACAATTACGCCCCCGGATCACCCGAGCGGGCCGCACTACAAAAAGCAATTGCCAAACTGAAATCTCAGCCTATCGACATCCCTCTGTACATCGGCGGCAAAGAGATCCGCACTTCGCAAAAGATCGAAATCCGCTCCCCCCACAACCACAACCTCCTGCTCGGCCACTATCACCAGGCCGGGTCGAATGAAATCAAACAGGCGGTGGAGTCGGCGGTCGAGGCCCAGAGCGGTTGGGCCGCCATGCCCTGGGAACACCGCGCCGCGATCTTTTTGAAAGCCGCCGACCTTCTCGCCGGTCCATACCGGTATGTCATGAACGCCGCCTGTATGCTGGCCCATTCCAAGAACCCGTTCCAGGCGGAGATCGACGCCGTCTGCGAGCTGGTCGATTTCTGGCGGTTCAACGCCTGGTATATGCAGGAGATCTACAAAATCCAACCCGAGAGCGCCGCTGTCACATGGAACCGGCTCGATCATCGGCCGCTCGAGGGGTTCGTGTTCGCCGTCACCCCGTTCAACTTTGTCTCGATCAACGGCAATCTCCCGACCGCCCCCGCCATGCTCGGCAACGTCGCCGTCTGGAAACCGGCTTCGACCGTTGCGTATACCTCGCACTTCATCATGCAGATTCTCCGCGAGGCCGGGCTTCCCGCCGGCGTCATCAATCTGATCTTCGCGCGCGGCTCGCAGACCGGCGACCTGGTGCTCAAACACCGCGATCTGGCCGGCATCCATTTCACCGGCTCGACTGCCGTCTTTCACCAGATGTGGAAAACGGTGGGGGAGAATATCGCCAATTACCGCTCGTATCCGCGCATAGTAGGGGAGACCGGCGGGAAAGATTTCATCATCGCCCATCCTTCGGCGAACGTCCCGGCGCTGGCCACCGCCATTTCACGCGGCGCGTTCGAGTATCAGGGACAAAAGTGTTCGGCCGCCTCGCGGGCCTACATCCCGAGATCACTCTGGCCGCAGGTGAAAGAAATTGTTTTGAAACAGGTGGCCGATATGCGGATGGGCGACCCAGAAGATTTCGGCAATTTCATCAATGCCGTGATCGACGACTCCGCCTTCAAGTCGATTACCGAATTCATTGACTACGCGAAACAGTCGAGCGAGGCCGAGATCATCTGCGGTGGGGAATATGATTCCACCCACGGATTCTTCATCAAGCCGACGATCGTTGTCACCACCAATCCCCATTTCAAAACGATGGAAGAGGAAATCTTCGGACCGGTGATGACCATCTTCGTGTACGACGACACCGAATACGCCAGCACTCTCCATCTGTGCGACACCACCTCGCAATACGCCCTGACCGGCGCGGTCTTCGCGACCGATCGCCAGGCGATTGCGCTGGCTGAGCGGACACTTCGCCATGCGGCGGGAAATTTTTACATTAACGACAAACCGACCGGCGCGGTGGTGGGCCAGCAACCGTTCGGTGGCGGCCGGGCCTCAGGCACGAACGACAAAGCGGGGGGGATCCAGAACATGTTGCGCTGGACCTCGCCGCGCGCGATCAAGGAAAACTTCGTCCCCCCGACCGATTACAAGTATCCGTTTATGGGGTAACACATTTGTAGGTCGGGACCTTTATGGTCCCGACATCATGTCTGTCGCCATCCCCGCCCTCTCCGGTCCATTTAACCTTTTGTGGCATATACGGTTCATATGCACTTCGGTGCACAAGATTGCGGGAATCCGGTTATTCATGGCCCACTCAGACCCATGCTCCACCATCCAGTCGTTACGATAAGAACTGTAATACCAATAGGTTAAAAAGATTTCCGGCATTCAATCCCGACTGGGTACAGCCATTGCTCTCTCTTTGACTACTTAGATAGGGAGGATTTGATTATGGTGCTGATTAGAGTAAATCGTAATGGGACATTTTATCAGGAATATCACGTGCGGAAGTCCGAAATAGAGCGCGAGGCATCCCGCCTGATGGCGAGCGGGTTGACCCAGCTCCCGGCCAGCCGACAACTTCCGTCCGCCAACTCGTTTATCATCGCCGCGACCACGCGCCCCACGCTGTCGGCCAGGTTTGCCCACAGCCACGTGGCCTGAGATCACGATTTCGATTCCCAAAAGTCAAACCGGCCTGCCGCCAGGCCGGTTTTGATTTGCCTGCTTTTCAATTTCGCCACAATATCTGCGTAGTTTCCGGCTTCGCGCTCTTTTATAGATGAACCTAATTCCTTACGTGTCATCCGAGCGGCGGCCGGGATCCGGTCTAGTTCTTAGTCCGCTTTCCGAGGGCGCTGTATCGGAGTCCCACCCGGTGGGTGGGGTACAACCCCCTCCTACGCCAGCCAGAAAGGAAGCAAGAAACTTTTTAGATTAACAAAACGAAGCCAATTTCGATGCCGCCAGGACCGCCCGCGTCCTCGCCCGTAACCGCTTTCCTGTGCTACGCAGACGTCCTCGTCTGCGTCTTGGTTCACAGCGTCAAGCGCTGGGGCGCTTGACCTACAAAGCAAGATGATGATCGTGAATTGTTACGACGGTCGCTCGGACGAAAGAAATTCCAGATACTCTTTCGCCCAACGGTCGCGGCCATGATGCTTGATCGCGTGTTGCTGATAGCGGCGGCCAAGTTCTTCGCCGAGGCGGGGATTGGCGCGAAGTTTCTCGATATGTGTGCACAGACGCTCGGGATCGTCGATCCGAAACGACAACGCGCCGCCCGCTTTGTCCAGTTCGCGAAGCGCTTCGCTGTCGTGCGAACCGTAGATGATCGGTCGCCCCGACGCCATGTACTCGAACAGTTTGGCCGGGAATGTCCCGCGCGTGATCGGCACTTCGCGGATACTCTCGATCAGCACGTCGCTGGTCTTGAGAAAGTACGGAATCGTTTCCAGCGGTTGACTGCCGATGAAGGTGACATTCTTGAGCCCGTAGTCGCGCACCATGCCTTCAAGCTGACTGCGCTTTTCGCCATCACCGACGAACACAAACAAAACTTCGGGGTTATTGGTAAAATGCCGGGCCGCCTCGATCACCGTTTCCAGCGAATGCGCCCAGCCCAGCGTGCCGGCTCGGAGAATGATAAACTTGTCCTCCCAGCCGAACCGCTTGCGGATACCGTTGCTGTCCGCGGTCGAGAACTCGACCGAAAACCCCGACTTGATCGTGGCAATACGATTCTCCGGCACCCCGGCGGCCACCAGCCCGA
>JACRAV010000189.1 GCA_016213305.1 Candidatus Zixiibacteriota bacterium
ACACCACCTGCTCGCCGTGCGGATGATAATTACCCGAAGTATCGCCGCAGATTTTGGCGCATTTACGATGCGGCCGTCCGGGCGCAAGATTCAAATCGTTCATCGCCACCAGAATGCGGCGGTTGGAGGGCTTGAGGCCGTCGCGCAAATCCGGCAGGGCGCGATTGGTGATGACCGACATGGAGTAGTCGAGATACGAGGACTTCATCTCCTCTTCGAGGAAGATGGTCTCGATCTTTTGGCGTTCCAGCGACATGAGTAACGTCCTTTATATACAGAAACTTTTTCTCGATGTAACAGTGGTTCTAAAGGTACGCAAATAGCATCGCCCAGGCAACAAAAAAGGGGGGTGGCGACAACCCGTAACGTATTGTCTATCAATGTGTTATGTGGCGTTCTTTGGATGCTCAAAGCGAATTGGATTCGGACTTTCAACTTTCTCGTTCGACGACGAAATCATGCGGCGACCGGAGCGAATTATCACCGACCGCGAATGTTTGACAAGCGGACAAGACCGGTCTATAATGCAGGGTCGCGACCGGTTGGAAACGTTCGCCAAAGAAAGGAGGACAGCGGTGACTTCAGACAAAAATCTTCTCGCCGTGCTGAAACGACTCGAGTACGGCGTATATATCGTGACGATGGGAAAAGGGGAGGCGGGGAATGCCTTCACCGCCAGCTGGGTGACCCAGGTGTCATCGGAGCCGCCGATGGTGGCGGTGGCGATACACAACAAGCATCAGTCGGCGCGTTTGCTCAACGAGCACGAATCATTTCTGGTGAATCTGCTTCCGGCCGAAGGGGAATCGGTGGCGCGGACCTACTATGGTCCGGCCGAGTCGGGATACGAGAAGTTGAAAGCGGCCTCAATTACGACGTCTCCGGTAACTCGCGCGCCGATCATCAACGGCGCGGCGGCTTATCTTGAATGCAGGATTGTTCAACGGGTGTTGGCGGGAAACCACACGCTGTATCTGGGCGAGGTGGTCGGGGGAGCGTCGCTGACCGAGGGACCGCTATTGACCTCATCGAATTGCAAGTTGCGGTATTTGGGGTAATTTCTTCGCGGGCGATATCACTCTTGCGCAATCGTCAGCCGCGCGAACGCGGTTGACCTACGTCTCTGTGGAGTACAGCCAGCCGTAGGGCAGGAGCCCTGCGCTCCTGCCGTCCCAGGGGGAAGAAAAGATGGCACGAGCGCGGGGCTCGTGCCCTACAAAATCAAAACGACGTCAAACACGCCACGGGGCGGTCGCCGGTGAATAACCGATCAACTAATCCCAACTTTCCGGTATCGGAAATCTCCGCCCGGCGATAATCGTACAAACTTCTGAACCTCACCGCCCCCAGCAACAGCGACGAAAACTCGGCGACATCAAGTGTGATTTCCACGTCGTAACGGGCTGTTCGGTCAACCGAAACCATCCCTCTCTCCCACACCGCCACCACCGATCCGGCATTTTCAGGCAGGAAAGTGTCCCGCAGGTTGATCTTGAGCCGGAGCGAGACATCATTGAAGTTGTGATGCGCGCATTGGGTCAGCGCCCGTTCCAGATCGATGATGCGATACATCGCCCCCACCCCGGTCTGATGCGACTGGTGATAGATCGGCCCGAGCATCTGGTCGGAGCCGTCGCGGGGATCGTTCGGCAAGAAATGAAAGTCCGGATCGGGGGTGCGGATAATCACCTCTTTAATCTGATCGACCTGCGAACGAAGGAAGGTGAACAGCTCGGCCAGCGCCTCGCGGGTATGATACACCAGTTCCAGCCCGCGCATATTGTTGACCAGCGTATTGTTGGTGTGAGCCGACTCGAATCGCCACCCGTAATATGCCTCGAACCTTCCACCGATCTCTACCGCGCTGTATCGAATTTCGGGATAAAACTCGAGCCGGTTCTGGAAGTTGATGTCATTTTCATCGACCAGCCCGTTGACCTGCGGATAGAGCCGGTTGTAACTCTCCAGGAGCGAGCCAATTGATTCCACTCCGATCTGGCGGACATGCTCCTTGGTCGGGCCTTTGGGAAAATCGGCCGGCTTTATGCGATACACATTCATCTTGCCGCCGTAACCGAACCCCATATCGTGATAAAAATCAGGCCGGAAGGGCCAGAGAATAGCCCAGGCCGCGTTGCGGTCGCGATAGTATCGCAGGTAGAACTCGACCATCTCCCTGGCGACCGCTTCTTTCTTATGCAAAAGACTAACCGCCACCATGCTGAGTCCTCCGGCGGCGACCCCTTGACCAAACAACGACATCGTGTAATTGATCAAACGCATTGATCCGAGCAGGTTACCATCGCGATACAGACCCCAGTTGGAGGTGCGCTCGTCGCGGGCCACTTTCTGAAGCCGGTCCAGTCCCTTTTTGCGATCTTCCTCGGTGAATA
>JACRAV010000190.1 GCA_016213305.1 Candidatus Zixiibacteriota bacterium
GACTTGCTGACCAAGCTGGCGTAAGTTCTTACCACAAATTGTGCCGTCAGGTGCCCCCACCTGACGGCAATCTTAAGCCGTAGGGCAGGTTTGTCTTCAAACCTGCCCTGTCACCGACACACTGGCCCGCTCCGGCGTGTGACCTGCCGGTTCCGGATGTCGTCCGACCGAACATCCACCCCCCACTTCCTCAATTTCCCAACCAACTCGCTATCGTTTTCGACCCCGAACAGGTAGTATGAGAGAGGATCGATTTCTATAGAACCGCGCACCGGCCTTCGCCGGTGTGACAATAGAAACCGGTGTGACAGGAAGTTCCGCAGTTCGAAGCCAATGGAGGCGAGCAAGAAATCTTTTTAGATTAACAAAACGAACCCAATTTGGACAGGATATCAAAATGAGCGGCGGCTGACTCACTGACAATTCGGCAATGGCACGAATGAAATGAACAGATGATCAATCAACAGGGACAGATCGCCGATATCCACGCCGGCGATCTTATCGGCATTCGCTTCAGGCACACAGCAGAGCGGCTCGAATGATATAAACAGGTTGTCGATCAAGCGACTCAGGTCGGAGATGTCCACCAGATCAGCCGGATCGCAATCGACATTGCCGGTTGGGCCTGGGCAACACAGAACGGCCTCGCATTCATCCGGAATGCCGTCGTGATTGGTGTCGTGAAGGATTCCCTGGGTGATGTCAAGGTCATCCGCCTGCAGATTTCCGTTGCAGTCGGCCTTGACCACCCATCCGACCGTCTTGCTCACGCTGAATTGACGAATCAACGATGTGGGGAAGCTTAGCCGCACGGTGAGCGTGCCGCCGGTCGCGGAGATGTTTGAATATATATCAGTTGCTGACAGACTAAGCGTAGGGCCGAACTGCCCGTCGAGCGACTGACCGGCAAGTTTCCACTCGTAGGCGAGACCGGCCAGAGGAACCGGGACAGCCGAAAAGGTGGCCGGTGATTGGCCCACAAGCACGCTTGTGGAAGCAGGCGGGAGGGTGGAATCGGTCAAAGATACTTCACTGAACAGATTTTGCAGGCAGGCCTCTTTACAGACTGGACAATAGGGATCACCGAGCGAGCGCATGAGGCAATCGAGGTACGGTCGATAGATGCCGGTCGGCCGGTACCGGGCGCCCTCGAAGGCGCCGACATAGCCGATCCAATCGGAGGTAGGGGGTGTGGGAAGCGGCACGAACTTCTCCACCCAGACTGCCCATTTCAGCAGACTGCGCTGGTAGTCGAAATCCACATTCGGCTCGTAGTCGCCGGGCGGGTAGCCGGGGTATGGATCCGAGTACTCATCGGCCAGGCCGGCATAGCTGTGGCCGTATTCGTGCAGAATGATCTCGCTGGCCGAAGGGTGCACGGAAGAGACGGCGATGGTGCCGCCCGAACCGCCGTACGTCGTGGAATTGACAAGGACAAAAATGGCGTCCCAGACGCCCGAACCCACATAGACGTTGGCGGCATTGATCGCCCGCGTGAGTCCCTGGCTATTGATTGTCAAAAGCCGGGCGATGTCGGAGGTGTAAAACATCGAGTTGAAATACGTATCCTTATAGACTCCAAGCGGGTCATTGTCCGATCCCGATTCATTGCTGGTAACGTCGATGCGATAGACATTGGCGACGCCGAACCCGATATCCCAGGGAGATTTGTTCAGAAAGGCGGTCACAAGGTTGTTCGTCTGGGTGGTGAAAGCGCCTGTGCCGAGATCGGCGGCCGTGTACCCATCGCCCATGACCACCACCACCATCCGGTTACCGTCGGGGCCGGTATTCCGAATCTTGGCCGACCCGATCGGCCCGGCTAGCGCTTGTTGCGAGCCGGTGGTAATTTCTTGAATCGGCATTACAATGGAGGTCTGGTCGAAAACCGACGGAACAGACAGGGCAGAATTGATGGGTTGCCGAAGATTCGATTGGGTAAGGCGAACAGCCGAAGGAACCGAAGATGACCTCGGCCCGATCAGGCGAACCACGATTACTCCCTGGTCCGGAATGATAATCCGGCAGGGCTGGCTGTCAACGGGAGCGGAACGAATGCCGAGCGGCATCTCGAAAGTGGCTGAGCCGAGAAGATTTCCGGCGGCATCGAGCCAGTCCAGATTGTACGGCAAACGAACCGGAGCCCCCTCAAGTCCCGGCGTGCGGGGTGTTTTGGCCATTGGAGCGATCGGCGACGCCTGCGGGAGCGACAGGGCGCTCTGATCGTATGAGAACACCAACTGCCAGTACTGGGGGGTGGATTCAGCCGCCAGAGTCACAAGCGGCAAGGCAAAAACAGCCAGCACTACCGTACATTTACGCAATTGGTTCACACATGACTTCCTGTGAAGCGGAGATAGTACAACAGGTAACATAACCTTGGAGGCCATTTAGTCAAGCCCCAATCCGGCCAACATTGATAGCGAGCCATCCTGTGTCACATGTCGATTACCGGGGCACCTTTTATGTTGATATTAGGTCGGCATTTTGCCAGCTTTCCACCATGAGAGTACTTGGCATCGATCCCGGGCTACTGATAACCGGCTACGGGGTGTTGGAGGTTGGCGGAGAGACGCCGCGCCTGGTCGAAGCCGGGGTGATCCGGACGACCGAACGGAACTCGGTCGCCGAACGGCTGGGCGAAATCTCCCGTGGCCTTGAAGAGATAATCCGTGAGTTTCAGCCGGAAGCCATGGCTATTGAAGAATTGTATTCGCACTATTCGCACCCGGCCACGGCGATCATCATGGGCCATGCGCGCGGAGTGGTGCTCTTGAAAGCGGCCGAGAACGGGTTGGCGGTCTTTCCGTACGCATCAACCCGCATCAAAAAATCATTGTTGGGGAATGGCCGGGCCAGCAAGGGACAGGTGCAAATGATGATTCGCTCCACCCTCGGCCTCAAAGCCGTGCCCGAACCGCCCGATGCCGCCGATGCGCTGGCCGCGGCCTTATGCCATTGTCGGGCGATGGATCACCATGTTGAATCGGCGGGGACGCGATGATCAACCGGCTGACCGGCACGCTTCGCCAGATTCACGACCATCTGGCGCTGGTGGAAAACAACGGCCTGACCTACGAAGTACAGTTGCCGTCGGCGGTGGCCGCCAAACTCAAAGACGGGAGCTTGAATCGCGACATCGTTTTCGAGACGCTCTATTATATCGAGGCCGGAGATAAGAAGTCGAATCATTACCCCCGGCTGGTGGGATTCACCAACCCGATCGATCGTGAGTTCTTTCAGGTCTTCACGCAGGTTCCGGGGCTTGGGATCAAGAAGGCGCTCAAGTCGCTCATCCTGCCGATACGGGATATCGCGATCGCCATCGAAAATCGGGATATCGGCACGCTCAAACGGCTTCCGGGGGTGGGGAACCGTCTCGCAGAGATGATCGTGGCCGAACTCAACGGTAAGACGGCCAAGTTTGCCTTGTCCAAGAATGACGAACCGCTGGCGGTGCGCGAACATGTGCCCTCGCCGGTTCAGGATGAGGCGCTTGAGGTTTTGCTCCAGCTTCAGTACAAACGAGCGGAGGCGGAAGAAATGATCGCGTCAGTGTTGAAAGCCAATCCGCAGGTGAAGGATGCCGAAGAATTGATCCGGATTATTTTCAAGAATGAACATCAGGCGCGGGTAGGGGTCTGATGACGCGCGAAAGAATTGTCACCGGCGGGGCGCTGACTCCCGATGAAGATCTCGTTCAGTTTTCGCTCCGGCCCAGAGCGCTCCGCGAGTACATCGGCCAGGCCGAACTCAAGAACAAACTGGAAATCCTGATCTCCGCCGCCAAGGGACGGGGAGAACCGGTGGAACATATCTTGCTGTACGGTCCCCCCGGACTGGGCAAGACGACGCTCGCGCATATCATCGCCAACGAGATGGGCTCGAAAATTATCAGCACCTCGGGTCCGGCCTTACAGCGGGCCGGGGACCTGATGGGTATTTTGACCAATCTCAACGAGGGGGACATTCTGTTCATCGATGAAATCCATCGCCTCTCCCCGGTGATCGAGGACTTCATTTATCCGGCGATGGAGGATTTCAAGGTTGATTTCGTGGTGGACAAGGGAGCGTTCGCCAAAGTCATAAACGTCCCGCTCAAGCGGTTCACGCTGGTCGGGGCGACGACCCGCGCGGGGATGCTTTCGGCGCCGCTCCGGGACCGCTTCGGTCTGTATTACCACATTGACTTCTATCCGCCGGCGGAACTGGAAGAGATCATCGTCCGCTCGGCTCAGCTTCTGGACATCTCGATCAGTCGCGAGGCGGCGGCGATCATTGCGGTTCGCTCGCGCGGGACGCCCCGAATCGCCAATCGATTGTTGAGACGCGTGCGCGATTATGCCACCGTCAAGGCCAACGGCCAGATCACGCCCGAAAGCGCGGGGTTTTCTCTCGATTCCGAGGGGATAGACGCCATGGGTCTTGATCAGATGGACCGCAAACTGCTCAAAATTGTGGTCGAATACTATAAGGGGGGACCGGTGGGAATTGAAGAGCTGGGAGCGACTCTGAGCGAAGAAGTCGATACGCTGGTGGATATGGTCGAACCGTATCTGCTCAAGATCGGATTCATTCAACGGACGAAAAGAGGCCGGATGGTCTCGGCCGAAGCGGCGCGGCATCTGGGATTGAAACTTCCCGGTTCGACCGCCCAGGAAACATTGTTTTAAGAAGGGCCGCATTGCGGCTCACGTGCCATGAACCCCGATATCTCGAGTTCACCGACCAATTGGATCGCGATCGAATACGCGAGCGGGTTTCTGCTCGTATTTCTCGCGATCTATTTCCCCGGCACCCAGGTGGCCAAACGGTATGGCCGCAAGAAATGGGCCGCGGCCCTTTCCGCGCCATCACGCGATGTCGGCGGAAAACCATGGTGGCCAACCGGAGTCACTCCGCTGTTGGTGCTTGTCGTTACGGCGTATCTCGCCTGGGTGCTTTACTTTCTGGGATATCGAGGTACAAGAGTGGGGGGGATCGCCTTTGGCCTTCTGGCGCTGGGAGTAGCCATAAGCGTGTGGATTTGGCCCTTTGTTGCTAAGCTGAAAGCACAGAGAGAAACTGGTCGGCGGAATAAAGATGACGGCCAGGGGCCGCAGTTCCCGGGTGATGACGAGGCGGATTATCGGGTGGTTTCTCCGTATGAACCGCCTGACTCCGGCAATCGTCCATGGTGGCGGCGACGGCGCGGGTCGAAGGATAGCGCAACGGTCTGATGGAGGGGCAACACATGCACGAACAGGAACTTCGATTACTGCTGGCCTCACTGGGCGGGCAGATTCTGGAATCGCAATCCGATCCGACCGGCGCGGTGGCGGTTCTGGTGGCCGAGACAATCAAATTCCGCGATCAGTTACGCCGGGATACCGGCACCGTGCTGACGGTCGGTGATACCCGCGAGGCGCTCGGGGCGCTGGAGTCTTATCTTGGCGGAAAAGGCGTTCCCTCGGGCTTGTCGGCCGAGCAAGGCGCGCTGGTCCAGTTGTATATAGATCGCCTGATATTGTTCAGGCAATCCTGACCGCTCGAAAGATTGATCGCCCGTCATGGATGTCGCTCTTTTCGACTATCATCTACCGCCGAATCTGATTGCCCAGACGCCCCTCAAGCGACGGACCGATTCCCGCCTTCTGGTGATGGATCGCGGCAAAGAAACAATTTCGCATCGGCGCTTTCCCGATCTGCTCGCTTACCTGAAAAGAGGCGACGGGCTGGTCATCAACAACACCAGAGTATTCAAAGCGCGAATGTGGGCGACCCGGAAATCAGGCGGAAAGATTGAAGTCTTCCTTCTGCGACGAGTCGAAGAAGCCGCGACCGGTACTGATCGGTGGGTCGCGCTGGTGAGTCCGTCGCGACGGTTGCATGCGGGTGAATCACTGCTTTTTGACACCGGCCATGCGCTGGCGCTGGTGCAGTATCTTGAGAACGGCCGATGGATTGTCGATTTCGGGTCGCGTCGTCTCTGCACGGAGATATTGGCCCGATTCGGGCATGTCCCCCTGCCGCCGTATATTCATCGGGAGGACGGATCGCTCGACGCCCGGCGGTATCAGACGGTGTTCGCGGATACGCGGCATGAAGGTGCGGTGGCCGCGCCAACCGCCGGCCTGCACTTTACGCGGAAACTGCTCGATCAGATTCGAGCAAAGGGAGTTCAGATCATCGAAGTAACGCTGAATGTCGGCCCGGGGACGTTCAAGCCGATCAAAACCGAACGAATCGAGGATCATGCGGTTGATCCTGAATTCGCGGAGTTGTCGATCAAATCCGCACGGCAGATCAATCGCGTACGAGAGCGCGGTGGAGCGTTGTTTGCGGTCGGGACCACCTCGGTGCGCACACTGGAGGCGGCTCCTCTGAAAGATGGTCGAATCGAGGCGTTCGCCGGTTTTGTTGACTTGTATATCAAGCCGGGGTTTGAGTTCCGGGTGGTGGACCACCTGCTTACCAATTTTCATTTGCCCCGGTCATCATTGTTGGTGCTGGTCAGCGCCTTCGCGGGGCGCGAGCCGGTCTTGGGAGCATACCGCACCGCAGTTGAAGAAGGGTATCGATTCTATTCGTACGGTGACGCCATGCTGATCTTATAAACCGCTTTTCCCCGGGTGGCCGCTCATCTATATTCATGCCGGATGAAGGCGCATGCGATCATAGTGGCGGCCGGGCAGTCGATTCGCTTTGGCGGAACAACGCCCAAACAGTTCGTTGCGGTATGCGGCCGGCCATTGTTGGCCTGGACAATCAGCAGATTCGAGGCGGCCTCGTCCATTTCGGTGATCACCGTGGTCGCGCCTGCCGATTGTATGGAACTGGCGAGTCAGGCGGTTCGGGCCGGGAATGGCCTCAAAGTTCGGAACGTAGTGCCCGGTGGTGAGACGAGATCGGAATCGGTGCTGGCGGGGCTGAAGACTTGCGCCGACAGCGCGGGACTGGTGGCGATTCATGACGGTGCCCGACCATTGGTGGCGCCTTCGGACATTGATCGGGTGGTGGGTTCTGCCGCGACCGGCGAGGCGGCGATGCTCGCGATCCCGGCCAGCGACGCGATCAAGCGAACGCATAAGGGAATTGTCGTGACGACCGTTGACCGACAGGGATTGTACTACGCCCAGACGCCGCAGGTTTTTGAGGTGAGTGTCATTCGCGAAGCCCACCTCAGGCGCGGAAGTCAGTCATTTGCGGACGACGCCGCGCTCGTGGAAGAGGCGGGGGTGAGCGTTCGGATTGTCGAGCCGACCTATCCGAATATCAAAGTCACGCGGCCCGAGGACCTGTTGCTGATTGAGGCGGTTTTGCGAAGGGAGTTGCATGTCTGAATTTCGGATCGGACAGGGGTTTGATGTCCACCCGTTCGCAGTCGGACGGAAACTGATAATCGGCGGAGTGACCATTCCGTACGAAAAGGGACTTATGGGGCATAGCGACGCCGATGTGCTCCTCCACGCCATCGCCGACGCCATCCTCGGCGCCGCCGGGCTGGGGGATATTGGTCAGTATTTTCCGCCGTCCGATCCCCGATTCAAAGACGCCGATTCGCTGGTTCTGCTGGCCCAGGCGTTCGGCAAAGCGAAAGAGGCCGGGTGTTTGCGGGTGATCAATGTCGATGCAACAATTCTGGCGGAACGTCCGCCCATGAATCCTCATATCGGCGCGATGAAAGATCGGATCGGCGAGGCGCTGAACCTGTCGCCGGACCGGGTCGCCATCAAAGCCACCACCACCGAGCGACTGGGGTTTGTCGGCCGGGAGGAAGGGATAGCCGCGCTGGCCGTCTGTCTGGTGTCGATGCATGTCTGAATCGGTCGAACACATCAATCTGTTTCTGGATCAGCTGTTCCGGCACGGACCGTGGCTGGTCTATGCCGTGCTGTTTGCGGCCTGCTTTCTGGAAAATCTATTTCCGCCGTTTCCGGGTGACAGTTTCATTGCGGCGGCGGGGGCGCTGGCGGCGGCCGGACGGCTCAATTTTCCTCTGGCCCTGCTGGTGGTGATTGCCGGAGGGATGACCTCGGTAATGCTCATCTATATCTTCGGGCGCAACTACGGGCGGGATTATTTCCTGCGGAAGAACTACCGGTATTTCTCGGCGGGCGACGTGCTCCTCATGGAGGACCGGCTTCGCAAATGGGGGATGCTCGTTGTCCTGGGCTCGCGGTTCGCGGTGGGACTCCGATCGGTGCTGGCGCTGGTGGCGGGGGTCGCGAGATACGACAGCATCCGGATGTTCGTATTTTCCGCCGTTTCGTATCTGGCGTTCAGCTTATTGCTTATGTATCTTGCCGCCTCGGTAGTCCGGAACTTTGACGAAATTGAGCAAATCTTTGTCACATACAACCGGATTGTACTGCCGATAATAGGAGCAGGAATTGTGATTTTTGTCGGACATAGGTTTTGGCTGTTCCACCGGAAGAAACGCTCATGAAAGTTCTGGTATTAGCGGGCGGTAATTCAAGCGAGCGGGCGGTGTCGCTCAACACCGGCGCGGCCATCGGCGCGGGGCTGAATCGGCTGGGGCATGAAGTTCTGGCGATTGATCCGGCCACCGGGCGGACTTTGCTCGACTCAAGCGGCACGTTTCTAACGGCGGACAGCGCCGGAAACTCGAATCTGCCGGTTGCTCCCGTATCCACCGAAGTAGCGGTGGCGCTCAACACGGGTGGTCTGAAAGAAGTCGACATTGTATTCATCGCGTTGCATGGCGGCGCGGGGGAAAACGGCACGCTCCAGAATCTGTTGGAGTTGTGCGGCAAGAAATACACCGGCTCGAATATGAGGGCGTCGGCGGTGGCGATGGACAAGGCGTTGACCAAGCGGCTGATGGCCACCGCCAATATCCGCACCCCCGACTGGCTATTGTTTCATCTGGATGACGCGGGAGCCACTCCGGAAATGGTTGACGAGATCACGGCCCGTTTCACATGTCCGTTCATTGTCAAGCCGAACGAGTCCGGTTCCACGGTCGGATTGACGAAGGTCGAGCGATACGGGCAGATACCGGCCGCCTTTGTTGAGGCGGCGAAAGAATCGCGGCACGTGCTGGTTGAAGAATACATCCATGGCCGGGAACTGACGGTGGCGGTGCTCGACGGCGAGCCGCTTCCGGTGGTGGAAATCCGTCCCAAGAGCGGTTTGTACGATTACGAGGCGAAGTACACGAAAGGGAAGTCGGAGTATATCGTTCCCGCGCCGGTCAGTGATTCCGTTGTGGTCGAGATACAAGAGGCCGCGCGCAAGCTGTACGAAGTGATCGGCGCGGCCGGCCTGGCGCGGGTCGATTTCCTGATGGATGATTCCGGGCTTACCTACTGTCTCGAACTGAACAGTCTGCCCGGAATGACCAATCTGTCGCTGGCGCCGATGGCCGCCAAAGCGGCCGGCATAGACTTTGACCAACTACTGGAACGAATCATCCAATCCGGCCTCCGGCGGCGCGACTGAAATGGAAAAACTCAAACCGCGCGCGGTCATTTTCGATCTTGGTTCCACGCTCATCGAGTACGAGGCGATCCCGTGGGAAGAACTGAACAAATTGTGCGCCGCCGCCAGTCGGAAATTCCTTCTCAAAAGCGGATACGCCGTCCCGGACGAGGCGGAGTTCTTTGCGGCGCTGGAGTCGGCCAAAAGCGGGTATCGCAAACTGGCCGATGACGAATTAATCGAGTGGGATGTGGTTCAGGCCGCCCGAACGCTGTTTGCCCGGATGGGGTGGGAGTCCAACAACGGTTTGGCCGAGAAGTTTTTCGACGCCTACTACGCACCGGTCGACAAGCAACTGTATGTCTACGAAGATACGATTGCGACGCTGACCCGCCTTCGGTCGCAGATCAAGAGCATCGGATTGATATCCAATACGGTATTCCCGGAACGGGCGCATCATCATGAGTTGAAAAGATTCGGCGTGGCGCCGTTTCTGGACTTCAGCATCTTTTCATCGACTTTCAAGCTCCGCAAACCGCACCCGGATATCTTCTACAAGGCGGCTAATCTGGCCGGAGTGGCTCCGGGCGAGTGTGTCTATATCGGCGACCGGTACAAGGAAGATATCGTGGGGCCAACGGCTATCGGCATGCCGGCGATCCTGAAAGTGAAGGAAGGGCGTGCCTACCCGGAGGAGATGCCGGCGCTCAGTCGGCGGATCGACCATCTTTCGGAGCTGTTCGAGCACC
>JACRAV010000191.1 GCA_016213305.1 Candidatus Zixiibacteriota bacterium
CCTGGCGGACAACAAATACTGCTCCATGTCCGGGGGGATTGGATAGAGTCGCGACGGGCACGGGGTATGCTATTTGAATAAGTGACCAGGAGTCCCGAGCTGGGCAAGTGAGTGGCTCCGGTCGGAAAACCCAGTAGCCAAGGGTGTTGGTATGAAAAGTCACAAAAGCAGAACAAGCGGCGGTTTTACACTCGTAGAACTCATGATCACGGTCGTGATCATCGGTATTGTCACCGGAATGGCAGTCCCGAAGTTCAATGTCACGGTTGACCGTATGAAGATGCGTAGCGGCGTCGGCCGTTTGACCTCCGACCTGCGGTTGGCCCGATCGATGGCGATTTCGAACAAGGATCAGTATGGTTTGCTCTTCGACATGTCGAAGAGGACCATCACTCTTTTCCGGGATAAAATCTCGCCCGCCTCGTACAGTTTTGAGTTCGGCGATTCCATCGTACGCGTGGATACCCTCCCTCCCGAATTCCTCTGGATCTGGTCCGACTGCGCCAACCAGGTGGTGACCTTTAAACCAAACGGGACATCGGGTTTTGTCGGCGGCGGCAATGTCTGGGCTTTGGGGCTTACCCAGAAAGTGGTCTGTATCAGCTGGAACAGTGTCCTGGCCTCGACCGGTCGAGTGCAGAGCAACACGTATTACTACTAGTCTTGGAATTTGCAAGAAGGCAGCTCCTCCGTACCCCTCCCTCGTCGGGAGGGGTTCTTGTTTGAAGGCAACGGGTTAGGCAAGTCAGTGCCCAATTAGACACGGCGCAAATGACCAAATCCCATACCCGGCAAGACCTTGGGTCCTGACCCCGATTTTTTGCAAATAATAGTAAACTGACCGGGTCAACTGCCGATAAACTCCAAGAGCTTAAGCGATAACCGGTACGTAGCGATTTGAGCAAACGAACACCTTTTAGATAACGAGTGGCCTATGTTATTCTCCCGTCGAAGCAACAGCACGGTAGGACTGGATGTCGGCGCCAGCTCGATTAAGCTGGTCAAGCTGGATCATGGCAAGAACGGATTTTCCGTGTCGGCCATCGGCATCCGGGAATTGCCTCCGGAAGCGATTGTCGCCGACGAATTTCGCGACCGCGAGGCCGTGATCTTCAACATCCAGTCGTTGATCGATCAGACCGATCCCAAGATCAAGGACGTGGTGGTGTCGATCTCCGGTCACGGCGTCATCACCGACAAGTTTGTGATCGACAAGAAGACCGGCCCCGAAGCCGAGCAGGCCATCTTGTTCGAAACCGAGCAGAGAGCGCCGTTTGACGTGGACGATGTGTCGCTCGACTACCATGTCATCAAGACCGACGACGAGATCAACAAAATGGAAGTGCTCCTGGTGGCGGCCCGCAAGGAATACCTCAAGATGTATCTTGAGTTGATCGAAGACTGCGGCCTTCGTCCGGTCGTGGTGGACAGCGACGCGTTCGCGATTCTGAATGCCTACGAGAACAACTACGACATCGACCCGGCCAAGGTCACCGCGCTGGTCAACATCGGTCACGATGTGACTAACATCACCTACATGGCCGAGGGGCTGTTCAAAGCGACGCGCGACGTTTCCTCAGGAACCCGCGAAATTTACACGGCTATCCAGAGAGAGTTTCGCCTCAATCCGGAGTTGACCCAGAAGGCGATCAAGGGGGAGATGTCGGATACGATCGATCAGGACATGCTCAAGGCGACGATCATTTCCTCGACCGAGGAGTTGTCGTCGGGTATTGAGCTGGCCTTTTCGTATTTCAAATCACAGACCAAGCTGGACCGAATCGACTGGATCGTGCTGTCGGGCGGCGGCGCCCTCGTGCCGTACCTTCCCGAATACCTGCAATCGAAGCTGGGCGTTCCGCTGGAACTGGCCAATCCGCTTCGCAACATCGACTACGATCCCGAATTGTTTCAGTATTTGCAACCGGAGAAGATCGCGCCGCTCTTAGCGGTGTCGGTCGGCCTGGCGATGCGGAAGGCGAGGTAGGACGAGTATGATCCACATAAACCTCCTCCCGAAAGAATACCTCAAGAGCAAGAAGTCATTCAGCGTCGGCAAGTCCGGCATGTATGTCGTGGCCGGGGTGGCGGCGGTGGTCGCCATGCTCATCGGGGTCACCTTCTGGCAGATTCACCAGATCAAGGTGCTGGATGAAGGGATCGCCCGCGCCAATCAGCGGGCCGCCATGTTACGGCAGGATATCCAGATGGTTGATGCCCTGACCGACGTCAAGGCCAAGATTACCGAGCGGATGCAGGCGGTGGAGCGGCTTGACCGGCATCGCTCGGCCTGGGTCCGGCTTCTGGAGAACATCGCCGCCGATATACCCGAATTCGTCTGGTTGGGCAAGTTCAACGAGAAAGTTGCACCGGTGAAAGCAGGCCCGGCCGCCCCAAGTCAACCACACGGCGGAGAAGGCGCGGCCAAAGCCGCCTCGCCCGCCCAGGCCGGAGCCGGATCGGTTATCGATACGGTAAGTGTTCGCGACGTGGAAATAGAAGGATATGCATTTACGCTCAACGCCATCGCGGCGTTCATGATCAAGTTGATGCAGTCGGACTATTTCGACCAGGTGGAACTGGTCAAATCCGAAGAGAAGAAATTCAACGAAGACGAGAAGGCGTATCTGTTCACCCTGTCGGCGCGGGCCCACTATTTGTCGGACGACGACCTTCGGAATCTGGCGGCCAAAGCGGATCAGGATGCCGCCTCGGCCTCGGCTCCGACGGAACAGCAAGTGGTCGCCCCGGCCGCGACCCCGGCCTCGCCTAACCCGCAAGGTCTCAACTAAGGGAGCGGAGCAATGGACCTGAAAAACCCCAAGACTCAGAAAATCGTCATAGCCGCCCTGGCCTGTTTCATCGTCGGATATTTCTGGTACAGCCGTTTGTACACGGTGTACCAGAGCAAAGTGGTGCATAAGAGTCAGGAGTTCGAATCCATCACCACCGACCTGAAGAACGTGGAGATGAAGGCCAAGTCGCTCGACGCCCTGAAGATGGAATACGAGGAGCTGATCAAGCGGTATCACGAAATCGAAGCCCTGCTTCCTGAAGTCAAGCAGATTCCGTCGATGCTGGTGCAGTTGCATACGGCGTCATCCATAACGGGCACGCGGATCACCAAGATCACGCCGCTTCCGCTCACGTCGGAGGCCTTCTATAATATTGCGTCGTTTGAAGTCGAGCTGACCGGGACGTTTCACGACTTCGGAACATTCACCAGCTATGTGGCTAATTTCCCGTTTATCGCCAACGTGTCCCGCATGAACCTCAAGTCGCTGAATCCGACGAAGGCAAAAAGCGTCGCCGGCGACGGGAAGATCGAGGAAGTTGGCAAGAAGAAGGAAACCCTGACCGCGACCTTTGTCCTGTCCACCTATTTTGTCAAGGAAGAGGAGCGGCTTAAGGAGCTGACGCTCTAGGAGACGGCGATTCATGAAGAAATCACTTGTCATATTGATTCTGACCGCGGTGGCCGCCACGTCGTTCGCCTCCAAAGTGACCAATATCGAGTTGTCGTATGAGAACGGCGAGACGGTGGCGCGCATTGACGTGTCCGGCCCGATTCAGTTCACCCATCAGACGGTGGTCCCTCGCGACGGGAAGCCCGACCGGGTCATCATTGACATTCTCTCGGCCACCCACGAGCTGGGGGGGAGAGTCTTTGAACATGTGCCGCCCTGTCCCGTGACGGCGGTCCGCACCAGCCAGTTTGCCGTCAAGCCGGAAGCGGTGGTCAGAATTGTCTTCGACATGAAGCTTGCGCCGGTCTATCAGGTGGAAGCCAAGGACCGGTCGGTCTATATCCATTTTACGGACAAATCCGTCACCCCGTTTCCGACATGGTCAACGGCGCAATCGCTGAAGAAACCCGCCACGACCTCGACGACTCGTCCGAAAGCTCAGCCGACGGCGAGCGTGAACACTTCTCTGCCGGCGGCGGAAGTGAATGTATTGGCGGAGAAAGACCGGGTCGAGAGTCTGGTTGTATCTCCCACATCCACCCCGATTGTTGCGGCCGAATCCGGTCCTGAGCCGACGCCGACGACAGCCGGCATGTCGCCCACGGCGAGCGCGTTAGACGGCTACCCCGCGGCCGTGCCGATGTCCGAACCAGTTGTCCCGGCGGAAACAACCGCCACGAACATTGCGGCCGGTGTTTCGACTCCCCAGCCGACCCCGACCGTGTCGCCAAAATCAGCGACACCTGATGGCCCTATGCCTACCTCGCCCGTGGCGGAACCCCTGATTCCGGCGGAATCAACGGCGGCCTCCAAAACAGTTGCAAACGACTCTGCGTCGGCGTCACTTGCGACCGCGATATCGGACAGCCAGAATTTGAGCTCACCCATCGCGGCCTCGACCGTGCCGGTCGAGACGACTACAACGACAGTAATCGCCGGTGATTCCGCCCCCGCGTCCCATCCCTCCGTGGATGGATCGCTACAGGTGCCCACGTCCGACAAAGAGATGTTGACCGGGCTGGTGCCGGAGACCCCCGCCGGATCGTCGGCGACACCAATTGCCGTGACACCGTCCGATACTCCGGCCACAAACGCCTCCACGAATTCTCCTTCGGTGGAAAGTTCGAAAGTGGCGGCGCCAGACAAGCCATTGCCGGTAAAGAAAGGGTCTGCGAAGTCGTCCGCCCAGTTGACTTCCGGAGTTTCGAAGAAGAAGTCAGCCGCGAAGACCGAACCGACTCCTTCCCAGACCATATCACAACCCGCTTCGCCGTCTGTCGCGGCCGTGACCGGACCGGTACCGGTGATAGCGACGACGACACTCCTGCCGGAAAAGGCCGGAACCGA